>JASFRP010000530.1:0-3604 GCA_050114895.1 Gemmatimonadota bacterium | reverse complement strand
TCTTCCCCGAACCGCTTCCCCCCGCCACCCCCAACAGGATCCGCGCTGACACGTTCCTAACCTTCCCCCAACCCCAGGTGCCGCGTCACGACGTAGACCCGGTGGGCTACCTCGAACGGTACGTCCATCACGACGGTCCCCGCGGCTCCCACCTCCACGCGGACGACCCGCTCCTGGAAATCCCGGCCCAAGACCATCACCCTCGTCCCCGGGAGGAGCCCCGCATCCTCGACACCCTTGAGAGCTTCGGCATGATCATCGCGGACGGCGCGGACCTGGGCCTCCACTCCCGGAGACAGCTCGCCGAGGTTGTAGGAGTCTGTGGTCTCGATCTCTCCCGCGGACGTCGGAATGGGAGCTCCGTGGGGATCGTGGCTCGGGTTCTCCAGCGCGCGGGCCATTCGCTCGACGAGCTCGTCGGAAGCGGCGTGTTCCAGGCGTTCTGCCTCCCGGTGGACGTCTTCCCAGCGATAGCCGAGCCGCTGGGTCAGATAGCTCTCCAGGATCCGGTGTCGGCGCAGCACCCGGAGGGCCTCTATGGTGCCCAGATCTGTGAGCTGTACGCCCCGATAGGGTACGTGCTCCAGGAAGCCCGACTCGGCAAGGCGTTTGACCATGCCTGTCACGGAAGCCGGCTGGACATCGAGGGCATCGGCGATGGAAGACGTGGAGGCCACGGTCCCGGCACCGCAGAGGGCATAGATGGCCTTGAGGTAATCCTCCACTGATCGTGAGAGCCCGGAGGTTTCTTCGGTCATCTTTCGACGTCCCTCGTCAGGTTCTGGAGTCTCCCTACGTCCAACGGAAGCGGAGCCGAAGGAGACCGGATGAAGGCCGGACCGTGAGCCTGAGGGGCCGGCCTTCAATAATACGCGACCCTGATGGGCTGGCCTCCAATGAAAGATGACCAGAGGCCTCCCTTTGTGCAAAAGGGGTAGGCGATGAGCCACCCGGGCAAGCAGGGCGGGGGCTGAGCTCGCCTCCTATGTGGGATCGACGCCATCGGGGGAGTAACCGGGCCGAAGCCCCACGGGTGGAACAGACGTTGGAAACCCGTGCTAAATCCGCTACCATTATACGTTTTCGGCCCACGGTCCACCTCATCATGCAAGGGGGTTCAGTGAACGATTCAGTGGCTGTGGATGCCAAGCGGATCCTACTCCGCTACGGCGCGCCCATCGCTATCCTGGATAGGGTCTCCGAGGAAGACCGGATCCGCTTCGCCCGGTTGGTTGCCCGGACCAGCCTACCGGACCGGGAGGGTCGGCTTCGGGAGCTCCTGGAAGAGGGGGGGTACCTGGCGGAGGATTAGGGGCGAGCGACACGGTGCGGGGGGCTGGGAGCCGGGGGACCGGCTCTCAGCCCCTTTCCTATTCTCCTACCTTGAGTGTCCTGACCCGGTTCAGAGCCGCTGCCAGCTCGAAACGGCGAAAGGTTGCCAGGTTTCCCGTCTTGCGGGGATCCAGCACGTCCAGCCCCTGGGAGTTGATCCGGGCCTCCACCAGGTCCAGAATCTCAGCCATGCTCCGAGCCCCATTCATATACTCCCGACGGGCGAGAAGGAGGGCCTGGCCGATTGCCCGGAGCTGAGCCCAGGAGACGATCTGCTCCACCGAGGAGAGCTCCAACTCCTCCCGTCCGATGATGAGGCCGCGGGTGCCAAGGACTTTCAGACTTTCCTCTCGACGACCTCTGCGCGGATCGAGAGAGGAGGGATCGGGGATGCGGGGGCTCAGGGGCACCAGGGGGTCCCCAGTCTCAGGATGGCGTCCGGTGGGGAGCGAACGGGCGACGTCTCTCGCCTCTGAGGTGACCTCCTGCGGACGATAGTCCTCCATGGCGACGACCGTATCGGCCACGTCCAGATAGTCCCCACTTCCCCCCAGGACAAGGATGGAGCTGACTCGGTGGACCCTGTGCAGTTCTCGGATCCGATCCACGAAGGGAGTGATGGGCTCCTTCTCCCTTGGAACGAGGGCCTGCATCCGCCGGTCCCTGATCATGAAGTTCGTGGCGGCCGTGTCCTCGTCCACCAGGAGAGTCCGAGCGCCGGCCTCGACGGCTTCGATGATGTTGGCGGCCTGACTGGTGGAACCAGACGCGTTGGGCGTCTGAAAGGACTTCGTGTCCTGCCCGTTGGGGAGGTCCCGGATGAACGGGGATATGTTCACTCCCTGGATGGAACGGCCATCCTCCGCTCGGATCTTGACGGTGGCGGGGTGGCTGACTGCTCGTTCCCGGCCGTCCCCCGGCCGATGGTTGTAGACGCCTCGCTCCAGGGCTTTCAGGAGGGTGCTCTTCCCGTGATAGCCGCCCCCGACGATGAGAGTGACGCCCTCGGGGATTCCCATCCCCGAAATCCTCCCGGCATTGGGCAGATCCACGTTCACCTGCATGCTTAGAGGAGACTCGAAGGGAACCACTGGTCCGCGGGAAAGGGGCTCCTGGCTCACCCCGCTCTCCCGCGGAAGAACGGCCCCGTTGCCCACGAACGCCACAAGTCCCATGCCGGGAAGGACGTTCCTCAGGGCATCGGCGTCTTCATTGCACTCGGCGTGGAGGAGGATCTCATGAGGTTCGAACGCCACCGCCCGGAGGGAGTCGCGGACCACCCCTGGGACGGCGCTGAGGAGGAGCTTGACCGCCTCTTGGCCCAGGATCCTCCTCCCGGTGGCCGGGAGTCCTACGGTGAACCGGGCCTCGAGCGATCCATCCTCCTTCACCATCACGGCGGTTTGGTCCAGCACTTCCTGTTCGGGTGCCTCCATCCTGATCTCTCCACTCTTCCCCGTCCCTCGCACCCTCGAAGACTTTCCGGCCTCGGATTGGAAGCGGCGGGCCAGGAGGCAGGCCGTGCCGATGGCCCGGCTTCCTGCTCTGCAGACCTCTCTTCCCAGACCGGTGAAGCCTGCCTCCAGGAACACGCGAACGCGGCTCGGGTCCGCGAATGGATCGCCCTGGACGTGATCCACGGTGAGGATGAAGTCCGGGAGGCTCCACGATCCTCCGATGGCCTTGTAGGCTTTGTACCCACGTCCATCGAGGCTTTGAAGAAGACGCCGGAGCTCCTCGTGGGATCTGGCCGCCACTGGTTTGGTCTCGGGGTTGGAGGTCGTCGTCCGGAGCCGAGGCGTCGAGGGCTGGAGACACCCGGCCGGTGCAGACTCGGCTACGGTTCGCTTCGGGGGCGCTCTCCCCTACGTAACCCGAGTGCCTCGCCAAGATCCGAAGACCCGGCACCTTTTGCCCATCCGCCCCGGACTCGCCTCCACTCTCTCTGCTTTCAGCGCATCGTCCGTGAAGACGTGTCTCGGGGGCCCAAGAACACTTTCTCGACAACACGGCTCCCGGTGCCGCTCCGTCCATCCTGATCCAAGCATGGGGTCCGGTCGGTGAGGGCCCGCAGATTCCAGTCGTGAGGACCCGCCGGTTCCAGGCCCGTGTGCCCGAAATCGCATGTCCAACGTCCCATCCGGCCCTTGACAACTTTCGGCCGGCGGTCCGGCGGGAGTCCGGGACTGCACCCACACGCCGCCTGGAGCCCCCCTCTCTTGGCCCCTCCCGGACGGTCCTCGCCGGAGGCGACGTCGGAAGCCTGTCAGGG
>JASFRP010000529.1:0-3610 GCA_050114895.1 Gemmatimonadota bacterium | reverse complement strand
GGAGAGGATCCCCGGGGTGGAGCTGGTAGAGATGGCCGACGCCCGGGAACGGAGCCTCTGCTGTGGAGGAGGCGGAGGCCGCATCTGGGCGGAGACCCTCAAGGAGGAGCGGTTCGCCGACCTGCGCATGGCCCAGGCCGTGGAGACCGGCGCAGCGGTGCTGGCCACCGCCTGCCCTTACTGCGTCAGCAACTTCGAGGAGAGCCGGCTGGCGCTGGAGGAGGAGGGCGCTCCCGAGGTGAAGGATATCACCGAGGTGCTCTGGGAGGCGCTCCAGGGAGAGGCAGGAGCGCCATGACGACCAGCAGGGACGCCTTCGGCGACGTCATGGTGGTGGGGGGTGGGATCAGCGGGATCCAGGCCGCCCTGGATCTGGCCACCTCGGGCTACAAGGTCTTCCTGGTGGAGAAGGACCCCACCATCGGTGGGAAGATGGCCCAGCTGGACAAGACCTTCCCCACCAACGACTGCTCCATGTGCATCGAGTCGCCCAAGTTCATCGAGTGCGACCGGCACCCCAACATCGAGATCCTGACCTACACGGAGGTGGACACGGTCGAGGGGCAGGCCGGGGACTTCCAGGTCACCCTGACCCGCAAGCCCCGCTACGTCAACGAGGACGTGTGCACGGGGTGCACGACCTGCACCGAATACTGCCCCATCAACATCCCCGACCCCTTCAACCAGGAGCTGTCGGAGAGCAAGGCCACCCACATCTACTTCGCCCAGGCCGTTCCCCTGGTCCCCTACATCGATCCGCAGTGCAGCTACCTGCTGGACGGGAAGTGCTCCATCTGCGAGAGCGTCTGTAAGAACAACGCCATCGACCTCAGGCAGAAGCCCCGGAAGATGGTGGTGAAAGTGGGGGCCATCGTCCTGTCGGTGGGGTACGGGGCCTTCGATCCCCGGCCTCGGGGGGACTACGGCTACGGCACGCTGACGAACGTGGTGACCAGCCTGGACTTCGAGCGGCTCCTCTGCGCCACCGGCCCCCATGAGGGGGAGATCCTGCGCCCGTCGGACCACGAGCACCCCCACAAGATCGCCTGGATCCACTGTGTGGGCTCCCGACAGGTGCTGGAGGGGGGGCACAGCTACTGCTCCTCGGTGTGCTGCTCCTACATCCAGAAGCAGGTGATCCTGGCAAAGGACCACGACGCCGACACCGAGGCGGTGATCTTCCATAACGATATCCGCTCCTACGGGAAGGACTTCGAGCGTTTCTACAGGCGGGCCCAGAGCCTCCCCGGGGTGCGGTTCGTCCGGAGCTACGTGGAGATCGGCCGGGAGGTCCCGGGATCGAAGAACGTGACCATCCGCTACGCCACGGACTCCGAGGGGGTGAAGGAGGAGGAGTTCGACCTGGTGGTCCTGGGCATCGGCCTGGCCCCCCCGGCCCACGCAGACCGCCTGGCGGAGCAGTTCGGTATCGAGCTCAACGAGCACGGCTTCTGCAAGACCAACCCCACCAACCCCATCGAGACCACCCGCCCGGGGGTGTTCGTCAGCGGCGCCTTCCAGGGACCCATGGACATCCCGGAATCCGTGATGAGCGCCAGTGGGGCGACGGCGCTGGCGGGGGCGCTCCTGAAGGCCCGGCGTGGCATGCTGGACACGGAGCGGGTGTACCCCGAGGAGCGGGAGGTGGCCGAGGAGGAGGCGCGGGTCGGGGTATTCACCTGCCACTGCGGGGCCAACATCGGCCGGGTGGTCAACATCCCGGAGGTCACGGAGTACGCCGGGGGGTTGGATCACGTCGTGCACGCCGAGGAGGGCCTCTTTATCTGCTCCACCGACGCTGCGGCCCAGATCGCCGAGACCATCCGGGAGAAGAAGCTCAACCGGGTTGTGGTGGCCGCCTGCACCCCCCGGACCCACGAGCCCCTCTTCCGGGACACCCTCCGAGAAGGAGGGATCAACCAGTACTTCTTCGACATGGCCAACATCCGGGAGCACTGCTCCTGGGTGCACTCCAAGGAGAAGGAAGAGGCCACCCGGAAGGCCAAGGACATCATCCGGATGTCGGTGGCCCGCACCCTCTGCCTGGAGCCGCTGAAGGAGTTTGAGTTGCCGGTGAACAAGGCGGCGCTGGTGGTGGGGGGCGGAGTGGCCGGCATGAACAGCGCCCTGGCCCTGGCCGATCAGGGGTTCGAGGTCCACCTGGTAGAAAAGGAGACCGAGTTGGGCGGCGTGGCCCGGCGGCTCCAGACCACCCTGGAAGGCCTGGACGTCCAGGCGTATCTCAGGGACCTCATCCGGCGCGTCTACCAGCACCCCCAGATCCACGTCTCCCACGGGGCCACCATCACCGACGCCTCGGGGTATGTGGGGAACTTCGTCACCACGGTGGTCTCGGAGGGGCAGACCAGGACCATCCACCACGGCGCCACGATCCTGGCCACAGGGGCTGCCGAGCACCGGCCCACGGAGTACCTCTACGGGGAGGATGACCGGGTGCTGACCCAACTCGACCTGGAGGAGCACCTGGCCAGCGGCAACGATGCCCTGGACGACGCCCGCAGCCTGGTGATGATCCAGTGCGTGGGGTGCCGGGAGGAGGGCCGGGACTACTGTGCCCGGGTGTGCTGCAGCCAGGCGGTGAAGAACGCCCTCAAGCTCAAGGCCCGGAAGCCGGAGATGGACATCTCCATCCTCTACCGGGACATGCGCACCTACGGCTTCAGGGAGGACTACTACTACGAGGCGGCCCAGAAGGGTGTCCGGTTCATTCGCTGGGAGCTGGAGGGGCGGCCCGAGGTAGAGCCCGCACGGGACGAGACGGGGCGGGACGTCCTGAGGGTCACCGTTCCCAATGCCATCCTGGGCCAGCGCCTGGCCCTGGACGCCGACATCCTCACCCTGTCGACCGCCGTGGTTCCCTCCCCGGGAAACCCGGAGATCGCTCGCCTCTTCAAGGTCACGGTGAACGCCGACGGCTTCTTCCAGGAAGCCCACGTCAAGCTCCGTCCTGTGGACTTCTCCGCCGACGGTGTCTTCCTGTGCGGGACAAACCACTACCCCAAACACCTCACCGAGACGGTGAGCCAGGCCTACGGCGCGGCGGGCCGTGCCGTCACCCTCCTCTCCCGGGACACGGTCACGGCCTCCGGGTCGGTGTGCGCGGTGGAGGAGTCGGCCTGCATCGCCTGCGGGGCCTGCATCGACGTGTGCACGTACGACGCCATCCACTGGGGCGGCACCAGAGCGGCGAAGAAGGCCGAGGTCAACCCGGCGCTGTGCAAGGGGGACGGCCTCTGCTGCTCACAGTGTCCCACGGACGCCATCGTTCTCAGGCACTTCACGAACCAGGAGGTCTTCAACCAGATCGACGCGGCTCTGTCGGAATCGTGGAGCTCATGACAATGGGGCGCGTGAAATCGGCGCAGGGCTTCGTTGGGCTCCGGGGGGCTCCCTGCGACGTACCATTCAGGTACGTCTCAGTCGCCCTCCTCGCCCGCCTGCCCCTGCATCCGATTTGACGCACCCCCTGACGAAGAAAGGAGGAGAACGCATGGCAGGACTCGGGCACACGCCGAGGATCGTCGCCTTCCTCTGCAACTGGTGAGCGTATTCCGCTGCGGACCTCTCTGGCGTGACCAGACAAGCCTAC
>JASFRP010000528.1:0-3610 GCA_050114895.1 Gemmatimonadota bacterium | reverse complement strand
AGCCATGGAAGGGGAGCTGGCAACTCTGGCCGCCGCCTGGAGGGAGGCCGAAGCCATCGCGGAGATCGCCGACGACCTTCTCGTTCCGAAGAAGATCGAGGAGAAGCTGGAGGGAATGAAGAGGGACGTCAGGATTATTCGGCCTCGGGACGACCCGTAGGCAGCAGAGCTCGGCCCCGGCTCCAACACCTGCCGCACCTTCCTGGCCGGACATGCCAACGAGTTGTGGACCATGGACCTGACCACCCAGACCTTGGGGACTGCTCGATGCGGTATGTCCTGGCGATCATGGGGTTGCGGAGGCGCAGGGTGGTCCACGTGGTGGTTAGCGCGTCGCTCGAGCTCGTTCCCAGTCCCTTCAGTCGGCCCTCGATGGACCAGTCGTACCTGGTCATGCCCCAACGGCGAATGGTGATCCCAGCCGGGCACAACGCGTCCCTTTCGGCCGACTGTTGATCCCGAAGAATCAGATGTGGGACTCTGGTCTCGGCCTTGGTGAATACGGATGCCAGGAAACCCCGGGGATGTGGTCTTCGCGGAACAAGGGCTTTGAGGGGGTAAGGGAGCTCAACACCGAACCGTAAGACGCCGCATCTACTGATTCGCCACCCGCCAGAGCTCCACCGTGGTGCTCCAATCCGACACCTGCAGGGTCAGGTAGCGCCCTCCGCCCAGGAACAGGAGTGGGAATGCCGACGTTTGTAGCGTCCCCAAGTACCCAGCCCGGGGATCGAAGACATCGACGGCTTCCGCGATGGGCCCTGTGCCCCGGGCGGCCCAAACCCTCCCCTCCGGGTCTATGCTGAGCATGAAGATGGGGCTGATCTCCTCCACCCATCCCGCCTCCCGTACCAGGCCCGCGTCGGTCATCCCGCAGCCTTCCACCAGGAAGCTCAGGGGACCCTCCTCCACCGACGCCTCCGCTTCCTCCCGGGTGACGGTCCGGGGGGGGAAGTCCCATCGGTATATGGTTTCCGGGCCACCGGACGCCCACACGGTCAGCTCGTAGCGGGGCACCGCCGCCCAGGCAACCCGTCCTGCTCCCGTGCCCCAGACGGAACTCAGAGAAAAAACCTCGGGAACGGGCATTCTACCGCACGGCATTTCCAGAGGTTTCCAGTTGGATTCCACCGTGGACAGCGTATCCACGCCGCCGGGTCCCAGGCGGACCAACGCTTCCACCATCGTGCCGGTTTTCTCACCCGAGGCGGTGGTATACACAAGACCGTCATCCAAAGCCGCGAATCCGGGCCCCCAGTAGGGGGGTGAAAGGGGCTCGCTACCGAGATAGCTCCCCCTCCGGGACCATCGCCGGAGGGATCCGGTGCCGGGATCCACGACCAGCAAATCCCCATTGGGTTCCACGGTGATAGCGTTGGGAGCGGCGTATTCGCCGGGGCCCTCTCCCTGCCGGCCGATCTGCCCGACGAAGCTTCCGTCAAATCGGAAGGCGAGCAGTCGCGGGGTGTCCTGGTCCAGGATGTAGATTACCTCGGCCACGGCATCGGCTGCCACGTCGTCGATCCAGATCGTCCACCCCGTGTCGGGGAAGGCGAGGCCTCGAACTCGTTCCACCTGCAGCGGCGCTTTCCGTTCCCCCTGCGGAATGGACCAGATCGCTATCCCCGAGGAGTCAGAAAGAAGACCGCCCGCCGGAGCCCCGGCCGGCCGTTCCCCGCACCCAATCATCACAGACATCCCCAGGACGGACATTCCCAGGATCCCTGGAACCCCTCGCATTACCATCGCCTTTATCAGAGTCTCGATCTGTAGAGCATGCAAATATAGGAGCTTTGCGACCTGGACAAGGGCGGGCACCGCTCAGCATGTCCTCGGCCTCTTTGGGCTCCAAGAGGCCGTGGCGGGCAAAGTGGCGGAGCCCCCTCCGTCGGACCGTGTGCTGGAGAGCCACAGGCGCGGACCCCGTTCCTGAGGTCGTCCCCCACGCCGAGGTAGGTCAGGGCGAAGGCTCATTCTCCCCCCGGGTCCCGGTTGTGGTCCCTGGTTCCAGCCTCGGGGAATGAAAGGGAGTGCTGTCCCGTTCAGCCGTCGCTGGCGTCCGGAAACCGGGAGGCGCCGCCTCCGCGGAAAGAGCCGGAGCCGACTACCCTGGCTTGCCAGGAGCCGCCCCGGAGCGTCGGTTAGGGGAGGTCTGTCGGTGGGAAAGCGCGAAATCTCTTCTGGAGTTTCAACCCATGTCCGTGCCATCTCCTCGCAGGAGCTCCCTCCCGCTCCTCCCCTTCCTGGCCCTGATCCTCATCCCCGGGAATCCGGCGGCGGCCCAGGAGAACACCGTCGTAAGCCCGGCTCTCTTTGAAGGAATGAGCTACCGCATGGTGGGCCCCTTCCGTGGCGGACGGGTGACGGCGGTGGCGGGCATGCCGGAGGAGCCCCACACCTTCTTCTTCGGAGGCACCGGGGGCGGCGTGTGGAAGACGGAGGACGCCGGCCACCACTGGACCCCCATCGCCGACGACGCCCTCACCGCCGGGGCCGTAGGGGCCATTGCTGTGGCGGAATCGGACCCGAACGTCCTTTACGTGGGAACGGGTTCCACCTGCATCCGGGGCAATGTCTCCGTGGGCAGGGGGATCTGGAGAAGCACCGATGGTGGAGGCAGTTGGGACTATATCGGCCTTCCCGAGTCCGGCGCCGTCGGGGATGTAGTGGTCCACCCCGGCGATCCGGGTCTGGTCTATGTGGCTGCCCTGGGACACCCTTTCGGGAAGAACCCGGAGCGGGGGATCTTCCGATCGAAGGACGGAGGAGAAAGCTGGGACCACGTCCTCTTCCTGAACGACAGCACGGGTGCCGCCTCCCTGGTCATGGACCCCGCCAATCCCAGGATCCTCTATGCGGGGATGTGGCGAGCCGAGCGGAAGCCCTGGGCTCTCATCTCCGGCGGTCCGGAGAGTGGGCTCTACAAGTCCACCGACGGAGGAGACTCCTGGACCAAGCTGGGGGGCGGGCTCCCGGAAGGAATGGTGGGGAAGGTCATGGTGAGCGTCTCCGGTGCCAACCCGGATCGTATCTGGGCCATGGTGGAGGCGGAACCGGGAAATGGCCTGTATCGCTCCGATGACGCCGGTGAAAGCTGGAGCTTCATGACGGGAGATAGCAACCTCGCCGATAGAGCCTTCTACTACCACCACGTCATCGCCGACCCCGGCGATGAGAACACGGTGTATATCCTGAACACCCGGTTCTACCGATCCGTGGACGGCGGGAGGACCTTCGAGATGATCCCCGTCCACCACGGCGATGTTCACGATCTTTGGATCAACCCTCGGAATCCGGACATCTTCGTGGTGGGCGATGACGGAGGAGCCGAGGTTTCCCTGAATGGTGGAAAGACCCTCTCCGGCGTCTACAATCAGCCCACGGCGGAGCTCTACGACGTCATGGTGGACAATGGGTACCCCTACCGCCTGTATGGCTCCCAGCAGGACAACACCACCATCTCGGTTCCCTCTTCCCGAAAGCCCAACAACCTGAGGCCGCAGGAAGACTGGGCCTACGCCGCCGGGTGCGAGGTGGGACCCATCGCCTTCGACCCCGACAATCCGGACGTCCTCTGGTCCGGGTGCTACGGGGGTCTCATCAACCGGAT
>JASFRP010000527.1:0-3617 GCA_050114895.1 Gemmatimonadota bacterium | reverse complement strand
GGCTCCCCAGTGGTTCCGGAAGCGGAGCACGGGAAGGTGATTCTGGGCTATCTCCTCTTGCCCAAGACCCTGGAGGAGGTTGGAGCAGCACTGGCCGGCTGGACCGAAGCCGAGCTGCGGCAGGCCGAGGAGGTGGCCCGGGAGGTAGTCCGCGGGCTGAGGAGGGGAGAATTCTGGTACCAGCCCGAGACGCGGGGCTACAGGGACGACCCGTTGGACGCCCTGCTGGGGAGGATGGAGCTTCCCCTCGAGACCGTGGAGGAGGGGCTGGAGGAGTGAGCGCTTCATCCCATGGGAAGAGGCCCTCGAGGCGAGGAGACCGTCCGGAGGAGGGCTGGGGCGGGCCAGAGGCCGCGACGTTCCCGCCTCTCCCCCGGGAGATGGTCCTGGCCTCGGCGGGGTCCGGAAAGACCTACCGCCTTTCCAGTCGCCTGATCGCTCTCCTGGCCCGGGAGATCGCACCAGAGGCCATCTGGGCCTCCACCTTCACCCGGAAGGCCGCCGCCGAAATCCTGGAGAGAGTCCTCTTGCGGCTGGCTCGGGGGGCGCTGGAGGACGAAGCGGCGGAGGACCTGGCCAAATCAGTCTGGATGGATGGTCCGGTGCCCCGCCCCCCGGGGTTCCTCTCCAGTGAGCACAGTGGTCGCCTCCTGACGCGCTTCGTCCGCTCTCTCCATCGAGCCAACATCGGCACCCTGGACTCCTTCTTCGTCCAGGTCGCCTCGGGCTTCTCCCAGGAACTGGGCCTTCCGCCGGGTTGGGGACTGGTGGACGGACCCGCGGAGGAACGGTTGCGGGCGGAGGCTCTGGAGGCGGTCCTGGCCGGCGAGGGATCCGCCACCATGGCGGAGCTGGTCCGCCTCATCTCTCGGGGTGAGGTGCGGCGAGGGGTCCACGAGAACCTCCTGGACCAGGTGGAGGGGCTTCTCCAGCTGCACCGGAGTGTCGCACCGGAAGTCTCGGATGCATGGACCCCGATCCTGGAAGGAGTGGAGCTGAAGGGGGGGGCGTCCCGGAAGGAGCTGGAGATCCGCCGCCGCAATCTCGAAGACGCGCTGGCCGCCTGTCCGGTGCCCACCACCCAATCCGGGGAGCCCAACGCGAACTGGGCGAAAGAGCTCCTCCGGCTGACTGAAGCGGTGGGGCAGGCGGATTGGAGATCGTTCTTCGCAAAGGGGATCGGGAAGAAGCTGGTGGACACCGGGACGGTGATCCCGGGGGAGGCGGTGGTGTTCTACCGGGCTTCTCCAGGGGAGGCCCTGGCGGGCCTCCTGGACCAGGCGGTGGCCCTGGCCCGGATCGAGCTGGGGAGAGGCCTCATCCGCCAGGGTCGAGCCCTGGGAGGCCTCGCCGGAAGGTATCGGCAGGCCTTCGAGGAAGCCCAGGCAGCGGCCGGCGGGTTCAGGTTCGGCGACCTCACGCATCTCCTGCGAAGTCCCGTCGTCCAGGACAACTCCGACGCTCTCTACTTCCGCCTGGACGGGCGGATCCGGCATCTCCTCCTGGACGAGTTCCAGGACACTTCCCTCCCGCAGTGGGAGGTCATGGAGCCACTGGTGGAAGAGCTCCTGGCTGGGGGGGAGACGGAGCGGGCGGCGGTGGTGGTGGCGGATCCCAAGCAGTCTATCTACGGCTGGAGGGGGGCCCAACCGGAGTTGGTGAACTATGTCAGAACCCGTTTTGGGCTCACCCACGACCAGCTGCCGAAGTCATGGCGTTCGGGGCCGGTGATCCTGGACTCGGTGGCCGAGGTGTTCCAGGGGCTGGAGGCAAACGCGGTGGCAGGGGAGCTGGACGGGGGGTCGGAAGTGGTGCGGCGGTGGCTGGAGGACTTCTATCCTCAGGAACCCAGCGACCCGGATCTCCCCGGGTTCGTCCAGCTGGTGGCGGGTCCCGAGATGGCAGGGAGAAGGACCGTTCAGCCCGCGGTCCTGGACTTCGCCGCCGCGCTCATCGGCCGGCTGCACACCCAGGAGGGCAAGGCCTCCATCGGGGTCCTGGTGAGGACGAACAGAGTGGTCCGCTATCTCATCGCGGCCCTCCGGCGGTTGGACGTCCCCGCCAGCGGGGAGGGGGGAACGCCCCTCACCGACACCGCACCGGTGAATGCGCTCCTGGCGCTCCTCAGGATGGCTGATCACCCGGGGGATCGACTGGCCCGGTACCACGTCGCCCAGACCCCGGTGGGAGAGGTGGTGGAGTACACGAACTACGAGGCCGGAGCGGAGGCGAACCGGTTGGCTCGTGGCATCCGGGGCCGCCTCATGCGGGACGGCTACGGCGCGACCCTGGACGGATGGGCCAGAGCCCTGGAAGCCTCCTGCGACGCCCTGGAGTGGACCCGACTCCTTCAGCTGGTGGAGATGGGGTTCAGGTGGGACCCGGAGCGCACGCTTCGACCGGGGGACTTCGTTCGATTCGTGGAGGAGGAGAGGGTGGAGGACCCCTCGGGAGCTGCGGTCCGGGTCATGACGGTTCACCAGGCGAAGGGGCTGGAGTTCGATGTGGTTGTCCTCCCGCACCTCTACGACTCGCTGGATGGTGGGGGGAGCAGGGACCCGGCAATTCCCGTTCGTGATTCGGTATCGGGCCGGGTGATGCGGATCTACCCTGCGACGGATCAGGCCACCCGGGCCCTCTTCCCGGAGCTGCGGGCGGCCCATGAGGAGACCCGGGCCCTCAGGCTGCGAGACGAGCTGAGTGTCCTGTACGTGGCCATGACCCGTGCCAGGTACGCTCTGCACATGGTGGTGCCCGCCGACGGAGAGCGGGGCCCCGGAACGACGAAGAGCCCGGCCCGCATTCTCCGGGCGGCCCTGGCTCCGGGAGAATCCGCCGCCGCAGAGGGACAGGTTCTATACCGTCGTGGAACGGAAGGCTGGCAGGCCGGGAGGCCGGCCATGGCCGTCGGGGGAGAGGGTCCCCGGGGGGTGGATACCGTCGCGCGTCCGGGCCGGCCGGGTCCCGTCCCCCTGAGATCCGTGGCCGGAGCCAGAACCCGGAACCTGGCCAGGCGGGCCCCGTCCTCCCTGGAGGGTGGAGCCCAGGTGGATCTGGCCAGCCTCATGCGGGCGGACCTGGCCGGCCATGCCCGCCTCCGAGGAACGGTCGTCCACGCGTGGTGTGAGGCGATGGAGTGGTTGGAGGATGGCCTTCCCGACGAGGCCGCCCTCCGTGAGATCGCTCGGGCTCGGGCACCCGGCGTGCCGGACCATCGTGTCCAGGAGTGGGTGGAGGATTTCCGGGCCTGGATGGAGGCCCCGGCCATCCGGAGAGCGCTGAGCAAGGTCGCGTACCCCGCCGGGACCCGGGTGGAGCGCGAGCTTCCCTTCCTCCACCGGGTCCCCGACGGCATGCTTCACGGGTTCATCGATCGGTTGGTGCTCATCCAGGAGGGTGGGGTGGTGACGGGCGCCGAAGTCGTGGACTTCAAGACCGATGTCATGGACGCGTCGGATCCGGAGGCGGTGGCGGCGAGGGTGGCCTACTACCGACCCCAGATCGACGCCTACAAGGAAGCCGTGGCAGGGAGATACGGCCTGGATCTGTCCGCGGTGTCCGGACGCCTCCTCTTCCTCAGGCTGGGAGTCGTGCGGGAAGTGTGACCGACCGATCCG
>JASFRP010000526.1:0-3618 GCA_050114895.1 Gemmatimonadota bacterium | reverse complement strand
ATCCCCGGAAGGAGATGACACCGGCACCATGGCAGCCAGAGACGTGCTGAGGGATCTCCAACTCCTCTTCCAGTCACGCTACGGTTTGCTCCACATCGAGACCGAGGAAGAGGAGCGGGCTCTCTCCCTCCTCCATCACGTATCGGACCGGATCTCGGTTCCCCTCTTCACCTGGACCCGGATAAAGGGGATCACCAGGGTCGACCTGCGGGGGAGCATTTTCGACACGAAGGAGCCGGGGAAGGCATTGGCCCATGTGGCGGCGGCGGACATTCCGGCCATCTACCACTTCCACGGAATCGAAGCACACCTGGAGAATGACGAGGTGTTCCGAGCCTATCTCAAGGCCGGGGCGAAGAAGATGGAAGAGATGGATGGGGCCATCGTCCTCACAGGGCGCCAGGTGAGCTTCCCGCCGGAGATCGAGCCCATGGTGGCTACCCTCGTCCTGCCGAGCCCCGGAGAGGAGGAGTACCGGGACCTCCTCTCGAACCTGATTCGGGACCTCGGCCACCGTCAGTACGTGGAGGTCAACCTGACACGGGAGGAGATGGCCGGGCTCCTGAAACATCTTTCAGGACTCACCCTCCTGGAAGCCGGGAAGGTCCTCACGAAAGCCATCATCGAAGACCATCGCCTCACGGCAGAAGACATCAAGCACGTCATCGAGGCGAAGAAGGCGGTGGTGGAGCGAGAGGGTCTCCTGGAATACTACCCGGTGGAGCAGACCCTCGCCGACATCGCAGATCTATCCACACTGAAGGGATGGCTGGCCAAGCGACGGAATGTCGTGACAAACCCGGTGAGAGCGGAGGAGTTCGGGCTGTCCTTTCCCCGAGGGGTCCTCCTCCTGGGGGTGCCGGGGTGTGGGAAAAGCCTCTCGGCAAAGGCGGTGGCGACGGAATGGGGTCTGCCCCTCCTGAAGTTCGACACCTCCAACCTCTACAACAAGTACATCGGCGAGAGCGAAAAGAACTTCAAGCGGGCCATCCGGGCCGCCGAGAGGATGGCACCGGTCGTCCTCTGGATCGACGAGCTGGAGAAAGCCTTCGCCGTGGGCGGCACGGAAGATGGGGGAGTGTCCCAGCGGATCCTGGGAAGCTTCCTTTCGTGGATGCAGGACCGGGCTGGAGAAGTGTTCATCGTGGCCACGGCCAACGATATCGAACGCCTTCCCCCGGAGTTCCTGAGGAAGGGCCGTTTCGACGAGATCTTCTTCGTGGACCTTCCGGACCGCTCGACCCGTCGAGAGATCTTCCGGATCCACCTGGAGAACCGGAGTCAGGCCGCCTCGACCTTCGATCTGGATGTTCTGGCGGAGGCGGCGGAGGGATTCAGCGGCTCGGAGATCGAGGAGGTCGTGGTCTCGGGTCTCTACACCGCCTTCTCGGAAGGCACGAAGCTCACGACGGAGGATCTCCGGCAGGAGGTGGAGGGAACGGTGCCCCTCTCCGTCACCATGAGGGAACGAGTAGAGGCCCTCCGACGTTGGGCCCGGGACCGGACCGTGCCGGCGAACTGAAGGGAGGCACCCCGACCTCAGGGCTCGGGCGCGGGCTCGATGCAGGACGGATCGTCGTTTCGCGGTGAGTTGACCAGGGTGGAAACCGGGTGTGCTTCCAGAGAATCGCCCGATAGGGGCCGCAACAGACCCTGGAGGTCGGGACCTCCCCCAGAAGTGGCCAGCCATTCCCCGTAGCCCTCCGGGGGCAGGATCACTGGCATGCGGGGATGGATGTGACGGAGGCCCTCCCAGGCTTCGGTGGTGAGGATGGTGAAGGTGTGGACAGGAGGACCTTTTCGGGGCTCCCACCGCTCCCACAGACCTGCAAAGGCAAAGGGTTCCCGGGACGCCATGTGGATCCAATAGGGCGTCTTCGACGACTTTCCCCCCGCCGCCCCTCCCTCGCGCTTCCACTCATAGAAACCGTCCGCGGGAACGAGACACCTTCGCCACTGGAAGGCGGACCGAAAGGCAGGCTTCTCCGCCACCGTCTCCGACCGCGCGTTGATGAGACGACTCCCCATGGCCGGATCCTTGGCCCAGGAAGGAATCAAGCCCCATCGTAGAAGGCCCATCCGTCGCCCTCGATCATCCTGGGCGACCACCGGCACCTCCTGGGTCGGAGCGATGTTATATCGAGGGGGGTAGTCGAAGACAGGAGGCGGCACTTCGAAGACGTCGACGAGGTTGGAGAGAGGAACCGTCAGGGTATACCGCCCACACATGCGGCCCTCTCAACGGCGGATCAGGAGAGGATAACAGGAGAGAAAGCTCCCGGCCTGTTCCCTCATCCGGAGAACCTGAAGGGGAGCCACGCCGGTCTGACTTGCCAGGACCCTCAGGTTCACCAGCGCCACGATGTCCATGTCCTCCAGACGTACCTGGGCCCATTCCCCCGGCGATCGTCTCCTGAACTCTCCGTACGCACGGGAGAGGGACCCGAGGTCGGCGTCATCGGGAAGTGGGATGTGGAATGCCCTCGGTCCGAGACCGAACCGGCTGGCCACCTCCGCCCAGGGGCGCCCCCCCCGTCGCACACCGATGAGGGCGTCCGGGGACACTCCAGCCCGCTGAGCGAGGAAGAACACCACGGGAACCTCATCCGGGGACAGCTCCCATCCACTGATGATCGTGACTTCCTGGAGTGGGACTTCGAAGTACTCACCGACGGCACGGAAGTAGGCCTCCCGGGTCGCCGGCTGGACGCCCTGGGCCTGGACGCCGGGGGCGAGACACGCGGAGCCCAGGAAGACGAGGCCGGAGAACCTCGGATATCTGGAGGGGATGCGAAGCCTCACCGAATTCCTCCCTCAGTTCGTTCCTTCGTTGGATCCCTTTACAGATACCGTGCCGGACTCCCAGGTGCAAATGAAAATCGAAGCTTCGAGACCTGCCATTCTGGCATAAACTTCCCGAAAATCATGGCACGACCCTTGATGATCAAGGAATCAGGAGGGTAGTGAGGATGAGGATGGGAACGGGGTCAGAGGGGAAAGGGAGGCTGAGATGAACGAGCATGAGAATGAAACCAGGATCCAGAAGGACGCCAGCAAGCTCCCGGTAGTCACCCGCCGGAGAACCCGCAGGGGACCGGCTGGTCAGGACCTGGTGGTGGATCTTTCCGAGATGAAGGAGCTCGACGTCACCAGCCTGGCCCTTCTCCTGACGGCACAACAGAATGCCCAGCAAGAGGATAGGGCCATCTGGCTCACTGGGGTGCCGGTGGAAACCTGGCACACCCTGCGAGCCATGGGGCTCGGGCGGTTCTTCAAACCGTTCCCCGGATCCGCCGGGGCGGCCGCCTGATCGCCGGTCCTCCAGAGATCCGCCCCACAGGGGGAAAGAGGGCCCGGGGCGCCGCGCGGCGCCCCGGGCTCGATGCTGTCTGACGTGTCGGTGTCACCGGAGCGTGTCCCCTCACGGGGACGGGAGCCTCGAAATGGGCCTCAGCTCCCGCCTCCCCCGACGATCTCCGCATAGTGCTCCGGATCCCACTGGGGCCGACGGGGGGCGTTGGCCACCTCGAGTCCCAGGTAGAACATGAGCTTGGTGATGCGAGACGCCTTCTCGGCATTGATCTTCCCCAGCTCATCGCTGGGCCGGTGATAGTCGTC
>JASFRP010000525.1:0-3625 GCA_050114895.1 Gemmatimonadota bacterium | reverse complement strand
CCGGAGGCCCGCTTCCCCGGCTCCTGGGGATGTTCAGGTCCATCTCCTTGACCCGCTCCCCCCAGTTGGAGCCCATGTAGGCGTTGGGCACCCCACCGGGGAAATAGAGGTCGGTGTAGGGGTCGTAGTCCGGAAACCGAGAGATGCCGGCCTTGAAGGCCGGGTGGTTCACCTCCGCGAACCAGTCGTTGGTGTTGGCGGTGTAGGAGGACCCCCATCCTCCCACCGTCCCGTCCGACCAGGGTTGGGCCACGATCCAGTCCATTACCTCGGCGAAGTCCAGCGTTTCGTCTCGGGACCGGTGGTGGGGCCAGACTCCGAACGAGGCCCCGGTCCCCCGGGAGTCGCCCCACACGACGGCGTACCCGTGGGTGGTGAAGAAGCGCTGGAGCTCGTTGGCGCCGTCCCCCTCCCATGACCGCCAGTACCGGGTCATGGTGAGGATGGTGGGGACCCGTGCCGACTCCGAAAGACCCTCCGGGAGGACCACGTCCAGGGCGATGCGAACGCCGTCCCGCATGGGTACGTAGAGGGACCGGACGGGGCCGGGTTCGTAGGGTCCTTCCAGGGGAATTCCGCAGGAGCCGAACCGGTACTCGCTGGAGGCCCCCAGCGGAGCCTCTCCCGCAGGAGGGCCGCATCCGGAGAGGGAGAGGAATATCAGTCCGACCGCCAGCCAGCGCGACATCGATCCGGAACCTCCTGAAGGGGAAGGGAGAATCTAATCTCCTGCCGGAGCACCATGTGTCCGGCTTGCGTAAGCATGGGACGAGAAGCGGGGTCCGGGCAAACCATTGAAACCATTCAGGGACTGGACCCGTCTATATCCCTAGAAATTCTAGGGAGGAGCACCGAAGGAAATGTCCCACGCGAAGGCCGATCTCCTCAGAGGGACTCTCGACTTCCTCATTCTGAAGGCCCTCACCTTCCAACCACAGCACGGCTACGGGATTGCGAGGTGGCTGGAGGAATCCAGCGACGATCTCCTCCGGATTGAAGAAGGGTCCCTCTACCCGGCGTTGTACCGCATGGAGAGGCGGGGGTGGATCCGGTCCGAATGGGGGTTCTCGGAGGCGAACAGGAAAGCCAGGTATTACCGCCTGACGGCTCGGGGTCGAGAGCAGCTGGAAGCCCAAGCCGAGGGGTGGGACCGGTTGGTGGAGGCCATATCGCTGGTCCTCCGGAAACAGCCCGGCTGAGTCCCCCCGTGTCTTCGCCCGTCGACCGTTGGATCCGGATCTGGTCCCGCCTCTCCCGCCGCCGATTGAAGGGAGAGGTCGAGGACGAGCTGGATTTCCACATGGAAATGCTGGTGCGGCGCTTCCGGAGCCAGGGGATGGATCCCGCCCGGGCCCGGGCCGCAGCCGAGGACCGGTTCGGCGACCCCTCCCGCATCCGGAGAAGGGCCGTCAGGGCCGAGTCCTCGAGAGTCCGACAGGAAGAGAGAGCGCTATACATGGACAATCTTCGGCAGGATCTTCGGTTCGCCCTTCGGCAGCTCTGGAAGCGACCCGTCTTCAGCATCATAGCCCTCTCCATGCTGGCTCTGGGGATCGGGGCGAACACCGCCATCTTCAGCGTCGTCTACACGGTCCTCCTGAAGCCCCTCCCCTTTCCGGAGCCCGAACGCCTGGTGCGTATCTGGGAGTCCCGAATCGAGCAGGGGTGGGAGCGGGCCAGTGTGGCCCCGGGGAACTTCTGGGACCTGAGGGAAATGAACAGGACCTTCGAAGACCTGGGAGCGTATCGTTTCAGCTCGGCCAACCTCACGGGGATGGAGATCCCGGAGCGGCTGAGCGTGGGACGGGTGAGCGCCGGGTTCTTCGGCCAGGTTTTGGCCGTGAGGCCGGTCCTGGGACGGACCTTCCTTCCCGGTGAAGACCAACCTTCAGGGGAGAGTCGGGTTGCCATGCTGAGCCATCAGTTCTGGCAGAGCCGGTTCGGCGGGGACCTCTCCGCGCTGGATGCACGGCTCACCCTGGACGGTGAGAGCTACGAGGTAGTGGGGGTGCTCCCTGCCGGGAGGCCCTGGCTGGACTACGCCGACGTCTATGTACCCATGGTCCGGAGCCCCGAGGACACCCGTTCCAGCTTCGAGCTCGCGGTGATCGGACGCCTCCGACCGGGGATCACGCTGGAGGGAGGACGGAGGGACCTGGAGGCCGTGGCCCGGCGCCTGGAGGAGGCCTTCCCCGACGCCCTCGCCGGGATCGGGATCACCGTGGGGTCCTCCAGGGAGTGGGCCGCGAACGCCGAGACCCGCCGGGCTCTCTGGCTCCTCCTGGGGGCCGTGGGCTTCCTTCTCATGATCGCCTGCGTGAATCTGGGCAATCTCTTCCTCGCCCGGGCCACCGGCAGGGTCCGTGAGACGGCCATCCGGGCCGCAACCGGGGCGTCCCGGGGGCGCCTGATCAGACAGGGTCTCACCGAGTCCCTCTTCGTCTCCCTGGTGGGTGCCGGCATGGGTCTGGGGCTGGGCGTCTGGGGGGTCGCCGCAATCACGGCCATGGCTCCGGGGCAGATCCCCGGATTGAACGAGGTGGCCATCACCGGGTGGGTGCTGACCTTCACTTTGGGGGCCGGGGTGCTGACGGGGGTGTTGACGGGCCTGGTGCCCGCCCTCCAGGCCTCCGGGGAGGACGCGGCGTCCACCCTCCGGACCGGGGGACGGAGTGTCTCCGGCAGCCGGGGCCAACGCAGGCTCCGTGGCGGTCTCGTTTCTGCGGAAGTGGCCCTCTCCCTGATCCTCCTGGTGGGGGCCGGGCTCCTCATCCGGAGCTTCGGCGAGCTCATGGGCGCGGAGCGGGGCTTCGAGACCGACCACCGCCTCATCGCTTCGGTGAATGTGCCGGACACCTACGGCCCTGCCGAGGCCACGGAGTTCAACCTCCAGCTCGTGGAGCGAATCTCGGCCCTCCCGCCGGTCGTCAGCACCGCCGCCGTGCACATCCGCCCCCTGGCAGGGGGAAGCACGGGGTTGGGGTTCGTCCGGCCCGACGATCCCGAACCCGAGGGAGGAATTCCCTGGGCGTCCTGGCGCCTCATCACGCCGGGATACTTCGAGACGCTGGGGGTGCCCATCCTCCGGGGCCGGGATTTCACCCGGGACGACTTCGCGTTCACGGGTGACGGGCACCTCCCTGTCCTGATCAGCCGACGCATCGCGGATCTCCTCTGGCCCGGTGAGGACCCTCTGGGTCGTACCATCACCCTCTGGGCCGGCCAGACCGGCCGGCCGGGGGAGGTCCTGGGGGTGGTGGGGGACATGCGGGAGCGGGGCATTGACCAGGGCCCCACGCTGGCGGTCTACCTCCCGTACGTCGCGTCTGGATGGCCTCCGGACGTCGTCATCCACACCGCAGGGGAGCCCACTGCGGTGGTCCCGGCCCTCCGGCAGATCCTGGTCGAGATGGATCCCAACATCCCTCTCTCCGACATCACGACGCTGGAGGAGATGTTAGGGCAGTCGGTGGGGGGGCAGCGGTTCCTGATGGTCCTCGTGAGCCTCTTCGCCTCCCTGGCGCTCCTCCTGGCCCTGGCCGGCGTGTACGGGGTCCAGTCCTACTCCGTGGCCCAGCAGACTCAGGAGATTGGGGTTCGGGTGGCCATGGGAGCCAGCCGGGGG
>JASFRP010000524.1:0-3639 GCA_050114895.1 Gemmatimonadota bacterium | reverse complement strand
TTCTCCAGACAACGAAGAGTAGTTGGCACGATTCTGGGATCGATACGAACCTTCGGTGCCGAGACTCCGCCAGAGATGGAGGAGATTCGGCTGGCTCATCCGGTGGTGGAAGGAGGGACACGTGTGCGGGAGACCTCAAGTGAGATGGGAGGAGACCCTTGAAAGGCCGTTTCACGTCGGGAAACCAGGACCGCAAAGGGCCCGGAGGCCGGCTATGCGCCGGGAGCCACGCCCGACACTTCCCCGCATTTGGCCTGCTCCTGGCTTTCGCGACCTGTGGCCCCCCTTCAGGCCCCAAAGCCTTCGGTCCCCAAGAGATCCAGGGCGAGGACCCACCGCCAGGGGGGCGTCTGGGTGGAGGAGCTGGGGATGGAGGCCATGTTCCAGCGGAGTGGGCGTCCGGTGGCGGGCGGGATCCCGGGGGGCCGGCGGGAGCCGATACCTACGAAGCTCACCAGGAACGAACAGATCATCCACATCACGCTCTGGGCCATCCAGGCTGCACCCCTCATGATCGGGGCGGACATGGCCCAGCTCGATGAATGGACTGTGGACCTCCTCACGAATGACGAGGTCCTGGATGTGACGATGGACACACTGGGGATCGCCGGGGGCCCGGTCTGGAAAAGCGGACGACTGGAAGTGTGGGCTCGGCCCCTCCACGACGGGACCCGGGCCGTGGGGCTCTTCAACCGTGGTTCAAGCCGTACGAGGTTGAGGTCCGATTCAACGACATCGGGCTTCAGGGGACCCAACCGGTGCGGGACCTCTGGCAGCGGAAAGAGCTGGGAACTTTCACAGACCGCTTCTCCGCGGAGGTACCCAGACACGGAGCGGTCATGATCAGGGTCGGAGAGTCAGGGTGAGGGATCTCCGCCGAAGATGACCGCTGGGCCGTTTCACACCACCGTCGTGCGCGGCCCCTTCACCCGATCCGAACCAGAGCCACGCCGTGCCGGGGCACCATGGCGGAGAACTGGCTTGTGGATGTCCCCAGGTCCAGGTGCCGCCAGAGATCCCTGACCTCCAGGGGCCCCGAGAGGCCCAGCTCATCCCACCTCACCTCCACCTCGGACTCGACAGGAGCCCGGTTGAACATCCCCACCGCCATGGACCCATCCTCCAGAGGGCGAGCCCAGACCTCGAGCCAGGGCTCGGCCCGGACCCGCCCCGCCGCCCGGCCCAGGGGATCCTGGCTCACGGCCAGAACCTCCCGGTTGCCCAGGAGGTCGATGGTGAAATCGTCGAGCTGAGCCATGTCCGCCCCGATGAGTAGCGGCGCCGCCTGAAGGGCCCAGAGGGAAATGTGCACGAGCTGCTCGTTGGGGGTGAGGTTCGTGTCCCGGATGCGGGGGCCCCACCCCACCTTCCCCACCACCAGCATGTCCGGGTCGTTCCAGTGCCCCGGTCCGGCGTACGCCTCGTGCCCAGCCTGGGCGAAGCCGATGCCGGACATGGAGGACCAGGTGTCCGTGATGTCACCGGTGGTGCGCCAGAGGTTCCCCCCCACTTCGTTCCCCCACTCCCACACGTTCCCCCACCCGTACTGGCAGATGCTGTAGACGATATCCCGCTGGGCGTCGTCCAGGATCCGCCGCATGAGGAGGTAGGGTTTCTGGAGGGCCGGCCAAGAGGTGCGGTCCGGCTCCACACTGCTGTAGCCGCACCAGTCATACTTCAGGTAGTCGATGCCCCACTCCGCCCACGTCTTGACGTCGATCTCCTCGTGCTGCCAGCTGGCGGGGAGGCGTTGGCAGGTGGTGGGGCCGGGCCCGGAGTAGATTCCCAGCTTGAGCCCCTGAGCGTGGACGTAGTCGGCCAGGGCGTTCATGTCCGGGAACTTCTCGTTGGTGTGCAGAACGCCCCGGGCGTCCCGCTCTCCCTCCCAGGTGTCATCGATGTTGACGTACGTGTATCCCTGGGCGGCCAGCCCGGTACTCACCATGAAGTCCGCCGCAGCCCGGACCTTCTCGTCGTCCACTGCCCCGGCCCACACGTTCCAGGAGTTCCATCCCATGGGCGGGCTCAGGGCCAGGGCGTCCACGCCTCCCACGAAGGTGATTTGGGCCGTGGCGGAGCCTCCGGGCCCGGACACCGTGACCTCCACCGGGAAGCGGCCGGCCTCTTCCATGGTACCGGTGATGATTCCCGTAGCGGGATCCAGGGTCAGTCCCGTGGGGAGATCACCGGACGCAAAGGAGAGGGGCGAGGGGCCCGAGGCCGGGATGCGGAAGAGGAAGGGGCGGCCGGGGGTGGCGCCGGTGATCCGTGGGTAATTGATCTGCGTCTCGGCCGAGGCCATGGGGGCGATGGCGGGGGGGGCCTCCCGGACCGGAGGAAGCACCTCCGGCCCTTCGGCGGCGCCGCGCTCCATGAGGATCAGAGCCCCACCCCAATCGGCGTCGTCCATTCCCGGGCCGTCGCCGCTGTCCACCGTGGCCAGAACCAGGGTGCCGGCGCTCTTCAGGTCGGCGGTGAGGAGCACGGGGGCGTCGCCGCCCCGGAGGACTCCGGAGTCGGCTACCTTCTTCCCGTCCACCCAGATTCCGAAGACCGCGCTCCCCTGCCCCTCCTCACGCCCACCGTCGATCCCCACCATGGCGGCGAAGCGCAGCGCCCGCCCCTTGAGGTCCACGGTGATGTCGTCGTTCACTCGGTTGGAGGCGATGGGCACGCCGTGGGCGTATTCGACCCCGGCCAGCTTCACCTTGATGGGCGGTGGCTCCGGGGGACGCTCCTCCCCGGGGGCTCCCCGGGGGCGACGGGGGCGGCGGACGGGGGCCTGGCCCAGGTCCAGCTCGTCCAGCCAAACGCCGTCGGCGGGTGCCTCAGCCTGCTGAAGGAGCGTGGGACTCATCTCCACTGGCGGGGCGGCGCATCCCGTGGCGAGGAGGGCGGGAACGGATGACAACCCCAGGAGAGTGAAGAGGCGCTTCATGAGATCCCCCATGTCGCTCGGTGTTTCCGGGTCTCGACCCCCTCCCCAACGCCCCACCCCCGGCAACGGACTCCTCAGTCTATGCCCCAAAGGGCCCCATGGCCATGCGAAGCCCGGGAGATGTTACGCAAGCCGGATCCACCGGTAGACTTCCCCGGAACCCGTCAACGATCCCGTTCCGAGGTCATATAAGGCGCCTCCAGCCCCTTCTCCGCCGCGTCCGGGTCCTCCCCAGCTCCCTCATGCATGAGAACCCAGCCGGGAGCCGTCTCTTTCTGGTTCTGCTCCTTCTCGCCCTTCTCGCCGCGTCCACCCCGGCCAGGACCCAGGAGCTGTCGGGAGCGCTGGTGGACGCCTTCCGGTTCCGGAACCTGGGCCCCTTCCGCACCGGGGCTTGGGTCACGGACTTCGCCGTCCCCGACACGCCGCTCAAGGACCACATCCGGACCTTCTACGTGGCCACCCGTAACGGCGGTGTATGGAAGACGGTGAACAGCGGCACCACCTTTGAGCCCGTCTTCGACAACGTGGGGCCTCTCACCATCGGGGCGGTAGCGGTGGCGCCGGACAACGCGGACCTGGTGTGGGTGGGGACCGGTGACCCGGATCTGGCCCGCTACGCCTACGCCGGGGACGGGGTCTACAAATCCACTGACGGCGGAGCGACGTGGGAGCACATGGGGCTGGAGGAGACCCACCAC
>JASFRP010000523.1:0-3639 GCA_050114895.1 Gemmatimonadota bacterium | reverse complement strand
GTGGTCTGGTTCTCGGGCCTGATACCTGAGGTAGTAGATGCTGTTCGTGGGTTCGTCCCTGGGGTGCCCATCCGTGAAGGCGAAGTGGATCACGTCCCTGTTGTTGGAGGCGATCTTCACATAGGGTCGGACGAAATCCGATGCCTCGGATTGGATCAGGGTCCCTGCAAGTGACCAGGTGACCAGGTCGTCCGTGTAGCTGAAGCTCGGCTTGAAATTTCCTCCCCGCCAGAAGAGGTAGATCCGGCCTCCTTCCTCG
Organism: Gemmatimonadota bacterium; assembly: GCA_050114895.1. Lineage (GTDB taxonomy): Bacteria > Gemmatimonadota > Gemmatimonadetes > Longimicrobiales > Gaopeijiaceae > JASFRP01. The sequence goes on along the minus strand of JASFRP010000523.1, from coordinate 3,380 downwards.
CCGACACGGACCGGAGTCGGATAGGTGTACCCTCTGGGTCCGTCCGTATTCGTGCCCAGGACCTGCCGGGGCCTCCAGGCCGTGATATCCTCGGGGCGTCGGGAGCGCACGTAATACATGGCGTCGCTGACGTCCGCGCCGTGGGACGTGTAGAAGACCACGACGGTCCCATCCGCCAGGATCAGGAGGGACGGGTTGGCGTGGTCGTCTTTGTTGAAGGCCCGCTGCAGGGTGTGGTGGACCACTTCGCCGGTCTCCACGTCCAGGCTGGAGACCACGATGCTCCCCTCGCTGTCGACCCAACCCGCGTACACCCGGTCGTGTAGCCCCTGGAATCGGACACTCCGAGGATCCCCGAACCAGCACCAGGCGCCGCTGGTGGCCAGCAGCGCGTACTCCTCCCCGGGCCGGGGCCGGGCCGGCTCGCCCTCGCACCCCGTGACGCATGGGGAAAGGAAGACGAGGAGGAAGGGGAGAACCAGACGGGGTGGCGGCGGGCTCCAACTCATGCCGGGACGGAGAGGGCGTCAGCCCGTTGGGAGTCGGATGGATCCCACGGCCGATTCCCGCAGTTCCGAAGGATCGTACCGCACCCCGGCCTTGAAGACCCAGACAGTGTTGTCCATGAGGGCGATGTCCGAGGCGGGGTCACCCCGCACCACCACCAGGTCCGCCAGCTTCCCGGGCTCCAGGGTCCCCAACTCCTCGCTCATCCCCAGGGCGACAGCACCGTTTCGAGTCGCGATGGAGATGGCCTGCAGGGGGCTCAATCCGGCACGAACGAAGTTGGCCATCTCCGCGTGAATCCCGAACCCGGGAACCACCTTCGGGGACACTGGATCCGTTCCGGCCAGGAGGAGGCCGCCCCGCTCATGAACTCTTCGCACGAATTCCAGCTGCTTGGAGAGGGCTCCATCGAGGCAGGCGGCGCCATGTTCGTCCAGGTATGGGGGGGTCTGTGCCATCCTCTCCCGCAAGTCCGGTGAGAGATAATCCAGCCACTCAGGCGCCGGGGGCACGAAGTCCGGGTGAATGCTCTGCAGGGTAACGATGGTCGGCGTGATCCAGACGTGCTCGTCCACGATGGCCTGAATCAGCCCGTCCACGACGGGGCCGTCCAGATCGATCTCCGCCAGTGCGCAGTACTGCCTTGCCAGGTCGTCGGTCTGGGAGGCGTTCGTGATATCGGAGACGGCGAAGATCCCGTGCTCCAGGCCGTCGATGCCCAACTCGATGGCTCGGCGCGTGGAGACCTGGCCTCCCAGGTGACCGGTCATCTTGAGACCCGCCGCATGGGCCGCCTCGGCGAGGGCTCCCAGTTCCTCCTCGGTGATGTTCGAATAGACCTTTACCGCGTCGATCCGGTCCTTCCAGTTCTCGAACTTCGCCAGGGCCTCTTCCGGTGACTCCACTCCCTCGATCCACCCTACCACGGACGGCTCGTGATCGAAATACGGGCCCGCCGTGAGGATTCTGGGTCCCACTGCTTCCCCACGAGCGATCCGGTCCCGAAACGCCGTCATCCCCTGAGGATCGAAGTCACCGGGGGAGAAGGCGGTCGTCACGCCACCCGCCAGGAAGAGGGCGGAGTACGCCTCGAATTGGTTGTTCCCGAAGGCATACATGTGCCCGTGCATGTCCATGAGCCCCGGCAAGACGGTCATCCCCGCGATCTCCACCACTTCGGCCGACCGGGGAACCTCGACATCCGGTCCCACCTCCTCGATCCTGTCTCCCCGAATCAGGACGGTTGCCGCACGGGGTTCGGCACCTGTACCGTCGATGACGGATCCGCCCATCAGAGCGATCGCCGGCCCATCGGATTGCTCCGGAGCGCAAGCCGAGAGTAGGAGGGCAAGGAGGAGGAGTCGTCCGAGCGGGCCGTCATGAGGGGGTCGACGCATGAGTCCGAATCCTTGGTTACCGTAGACACCGATGGGAGGACCGGCCGGATCAAGCTGCCGGGGGCTGCCTTGGGACGCAAGCCGGGACGGAGCCGGATCGGCTGGCCGCCAGTGTCTCTTCTCGGGTAGAATGATCCAGCGAGGTGACGGGTCCGTCCTGTGCCGTGGGGGTGGGCGCCCGTCCGCTCCCTGTCCGACTCGACGCGAGGTGAGGTCATGAGCTCCAAGGTCTTCATCCGATCCGGACTCCTTCTGTGGTGCGGAGTCGCAGCCGGGCTGCTGCCCGCTCCGGGAATCCGTGGGCAGGAACCAGCCCCTCAGGGGAGCGTTCTTCTCCTGACGGACCGACTTTTCGACAGCGAGAAGGGGACGTTCCTCGACGAGCAGAACGTTCTCGTCCAGGGTAGGCGCATTGTCGAGGTCGCGTCTGACATCACGGCACCGGAGGGCGCAAGGGTCGTCGATCTGCGAGGCTACACCGTGCTACCCGGTCTCATCGACGCGCACACCCACCTGCTCTACCTGGAGGATCCCAGCGGTGGCCTGACGATGGAGGGGATCAAGTCCGTGGTGATGGAAGGGACTCCCCTCCGGGCACTTCACGGGGCCGCTCGAGCGAGGACCTTCCTGGACGCAGGTATCACGACTGTGCGGGATCTCGGCAACAGCGGCCGGTTCGGGGACGTGGCGCTCCAGCGCGCAATCCAGGATGGGAGCCTGCCAGGACCTCGGATGATTGTCTCCGGGCCAGGCATCAGTCCGGTTGGGGGACAGTTTCCCGGACTCAACCCAGAGTGGGAGGATCTCGCCGATGCTGAGTATCGTGTCGTGTCGGGACCGGAGGAGGCGGCTGACGCGGTGAGGGAGGCTGCCACCTTCGGAGCCAACGTCATCAAGGTCTACTCGAACAACACCCCGAACCCGGCCTACCTGTCGGTGGAGGAGATGCGGGCCATCGTGGAGGAGGCGGCTCTCCTGGGGCTCAAGGTTTCCGCGCACGCCACCAACGATCGCGCCGTATGGAATGCCGTGGAGGCGGGGGTACACTCCATCGAGCACGGGTACCAGGTCGCGGACTCCACGCTCCGGTTCATGGCGGAAAAGGGAGTGGCTCTGGTTCCCACCGACGTAGACAGCGCCGGGGTGATCTACTTCATGGAGGCGATGGGAAACGAGGCGCTCTCGCCGGAACAGGTCTCCTCCTATACGGCTCCCCTCCACGATCGGCTCCTCAGGGCCAGAGCCGCCGGGGTCACGATCGTGGCCGGATCGGACATGTACGTGAACATGGGCAGACCTCAGGGAGATGCCGCCAAGAGGGTGCTCTTCGCCTATCTGGAAGCCGGGCTGACACCCGCTGAGATTCTGCAGGCCGCGACGGTGAACGCCGGCGCCCTCCTGGGGTTGGGGGGGAGGATCGGTGTCATCTCCCCGGGGGCCTACGCGGACATCATCGCCGTCGAAGGGGACCCGGAG
>JASFRP010000522.1:0-3643 GCA_050114895.1 Gemmatimonadota bacterium | reverse complement strand
CCAAGCGCGAGCTGCGAACTGAAGAAGGCCGGGATCCGCCGGTGGGGAAGGAGGCTCAGGGGTGTTTGGGCCGTGGGCGTCCTGATGGGAGGGGTGGTTGCTTGTGGGGACGGCGGTCCGGCGGGCCCGGAAATTTCTGCCGATGTGGAGGAATTCGTGTCGCTGGTGAATTCCCACAGGGTCACGGTGGGGTGTGCGCCCCTGGAGTGGGACGGCCGCGTAGCGGAGGTGGCTGAAGCTCACTCCCAGGACATGGTCGCGCGGGATTTCTTCTCCCACACAAACCCGGACGGAGACTCGCCGTGGGACCGTCTGAGCGCCGCGGGCATCTCCTTCAGCCGCGCCGCCGAGAACATCGCCTGGGGCTACACGTCGGCTGAGGCCGTGCTGAGCGGCTGGTTGGGGAGCCCGGGGCACAGGGCCAACATCGAGAACTGTGCGTTGACGCACCACGGGGTCGGGCTTGCGGACTGGCATTGGACCCACCTCTTCGTGACGCCTTGAGGGTGAGACGGAGCCTGCCGGAGGGAGGCTCCGCCTAAACGTCCCAACGCATACGTACTTCTCTGCCCGACATCGCTTCTGTGGCGACCGAGTTGCAGGGGCCACGCGCCTGCGGTTGCGAAACCGTAGGCGGTGGGGTTATTAGATCATCTAAACAAAAGAGAGATTACACGCTCAAGGGGGCCCCGGACTCCAGACCATGGTAGCCGCTGCCCCGGGATCCTCTTGTCTGCGGAAAGACCTGGCTCATGAAACGCATTGAGCGGTGTATGCTGGTCCTCCTTCTCGGCGTCGCTTCGGCGATTTCCTGCAAGGACGAGCAAGATACGACGGGCGTGTCCGAACCCCTCCTACCCTCAGCCGGGGTCACGGCGGCCCAACAGGACAGAGTGGAGGAGCTGATCGAGGCTCTCTATCCGAGGCCCGGGCTCTACACCGCTGCGATGAACCGGTGGAGGAACATCCGGCGACAGCTTGCACGGGGGCGGGAAGACGCCGCCCGGGATCAGGTGTTCGCCTTCGTCGAGGACGCCATTTCATTGATGGAGGAAGGGCAACTCATCCCGAACGCGTCGGAGGAACCACGCCTGGACGAGCTGAACGAGCTCACCCATCTCCTCTTCACTTTTGTCGGCTTCGACCCCGAGACCCTCCCGGAGCTCGACCAGGAGTTCCTCGACTCCGAAGACACGGGGACCGGCCCTGTTACGCCAGCAGATGGAGGCGAGATCATCACGGAGAATGGGTGGGCGAAGGTTTACGTGGCGCCGGGAGACGCAGAAGAACCCTCCTTCATCACCATCGATCTGCTTCCCGAACCGGAGTGCGACTTCGCTGGGGCTCTGACCACGACCCTGGGGTGCTGGGACATCAATCAGTACGGAGGGGGCGAGTTCGAACACATCGTGGAAGTCTGCGTGGCTGACCCGGGGCCACCCGAGGAACCCGGAGGAATGACGGACCAGGAGTACTATATCGACCTCCGCCTTCACATGCAGGAGGACGCGGGATCGGAGCCTGTGGCCCTTCCTCTGGTGAACTCAACGCTCGACTGTTCCGACTTTCCTGTCGGAGAGGAGCCTTCGCTGGCGTCACGGCCTGGGGGGGATTCGACGATCTGGGCGTCCATCCGATCCCGCGTCGCGGATCTCCTGCTCCCGGACCCCCTGGCCGCCTTCTGGAGGCAATATCGCCGGCCCCCCCGAGGCCTCGGTGGGCTATCCGGATCCTTCACCTGGTACTTCGGAGCCCTTCCTGTCGACGAGGAAGAGGACTATGAGAGTCTTCCCGTCGGAAGTGGGGGAGCTCAGAGTTGGGAGATCGTCGATCCCGGAACCACTGCTTTCCTCTGCACTGCGGCCGATCCCGGAGATTGCCCGGAGGGCTCGGTGACCGAAGTGGAGGTCTCGGCCGTCCTCACGGAGGATGCGACCATCGATCCGGATCCCTGGTGGAAGGTCTTCTTCTACTACAAGCCGGCGGGTGCGCCCGGGCCTTTGTCCTTCTTCGACTCCACCAGCGTCTTCTCCGAGACCGACAACGGGACAAACCGGTTCTCGACCTGGGAGGGAACCCTCAGTGGCTCGCATCCTGAGCTCTCGGAGGGGCCCATCGAAGTCTTTGCGGTGGGGGCCACGGATCCCGCCGATGGTGAGGAGATCTTCGCGACCGAGCTCGCTTCCTATATCGAGGTCGTCGGCGAGGTCCCGTCGGGCCTCTATTCCACGGCCTTTGTGAATGGCGTTCCCAGCACCACGGTCTCTCGGGGGGAGGCGGTTTCCGTTCCTGTGATCCTGGACATGACGCCCTTGAGCCCCGACGGGGATCTCGGATCAGCCCAATTCGAGCTTTCCTATGATGAAGCCTTCCTTGAGTTCAACTCCACGGAATCCAGTCTCGACGGCATCCTGGTCGCTAACGGTACCACGCCGGGGAAGGTAGCGGTGGCGTTTGCGCATACCGAATCCCAGGGTTCCAGTGCGTTCACGCTGGTGACGATCCACTTCACTGTACAAGGGGACGCACCCACCGGAAGTACCGCCCTCACCCTGAGCTATTCCGCAGCCCCGTCCGACACAGATCTCGTCAAATATCCGATGCCGGTGGTGAAGGGCGGTACTATGACCGTGAACCCCTGACCGGACGGTCGGGGGCTGAAGGCTTCAACTGGGAGGGCTAGCCTCCCTCGAAGGGGAAGTCGTAGGTGCTTCCCGGAGAGCCCATGGCGCCCCCGGGGCCCCCGAAGGTGTAGCAGGCCTCACCCAGCTCCAGGAGCTGCTCGCAGGGCACGGGGAACTGAAGAGGCGTGTCCTGCCAGAGGTCACCCCATCCACGGCCATCGAAGAACCAATTGGCCCCGGCCAACCCGGTCCACGTGGTCTCCATCCGCTTCTCCCACTTCAACATCTCCCACAGGTCCCCACAGGATTCGTCCGGAAGCCGGGGTACACAGCTGGAATTCGTGCCCGAAGCGTCCGTCGCGTTCAGCCCGGCGGCCACCCGGGTCTCGTTGACGAGGGCCGCTGCGCCGGCCACGTCCCCTATCCTGTATCGTCCTTCTGCCTTCAGCAGGCGCATCTCGGCGATCTGAATCTCCGGCTGGAAATTGTTGGCGTTGTATTCGTAGTCGTAGTTGTGATCAAACCCGTCCTTGTACCATGACCACCGCCACGTGCCCCGGTCGGGCCGGACCCACGTGTCTCCGACCTCCGAGGGCGCCATGATCCGGAAGTAGGTCCCATCGGCGGCCTGCTGCTCCTCCACCGTGGTTCCTTGCGCGAACCTCAGGTCGGGAGTCTGGATGAGCACGGGCGTGCCGTCGGAGAACTCATTGCTCTTGTCCGAGTTCGGCAGCGAGAGCCACTCCTGGTAGTCCGCGGATTGGTCGGCCATCCCGTACATGAAGTACGGCAGCTGGCTCCATCCGGGTCGGACCGAGAGGTACATCGCACTATAGTTCCAACCCAGCGCCGGGTCGTATTCCATCAGGTGGGTCGCCAGAATCCCGGCATCCACGTCCGCCTCCACCTGCGCCCAATTCACTGCGGCTCGTTCCGCCGGTGTCCTGGCGACCTGGGCCCGGTACCGGGCTTTATAGGAATGGGCGAGACGGATGAGATCCAGGTTGCTCACGTTCGCC
>JASFRP010000521.1:0-3647 GCA_050114895.1 Gemmatimonadota bacterium | reverse complement strand
CGCTTGGCAGACCACGGTCTCACTGCTCCAGGAGTTGGGCCTCGGCGCCGAACGGATCTCGACGCTGGTCAATGCCCTCCGGTCTTATACCTACCTCGACCAGGGGCGTCTTCAGGCGGTGAATGTGAATGAGGGACTCCAGAGTACCCTAACCATGCTCGGCACCTTGCTGCAGGGGCGTGTGACCGTACACCGCCACTTCGACGAGAGCCTTCCCCGTATCGAAGCCAGTGGCGGAGAGCTGAACCAAGTGTGGACGAACCTCATCGAGAACGCCGTCAGTGCAATGAACGGGGTGGGGGAACTTGAGGTGCATACGCTTCGGGAAGGCGAAGAGATCGTGGTCCGAATCGTCGACAACGGAACCGGCATCCCAGACCACATCCGCGATCGCCTCTTCGATCCGTTCGTCACCACCAAACCGGTGGGGGAGGGAACCGGCCTCGGACTGAATATCAGCCGGAACATTGTGGTGAAGACTGGTGGCACTATGGTGGTGGATAGCCACCCTGGGCGGACTTCCTTTGAGGTGCGGCTACCCATCCACTACGACGCTGCCTGACCTGGCTGACGTTGGGTTCTCCGGCAAGCTCCTACGAACTCCCTCCAGTTCGTCGGCGCACCGGAGCTTTCCTCCGATGGAAACGGTGGGCATGCACATGAACCCCGCCGGGTTTATCGGAGACTGTCTTCCTTGAGTCTCAAGCGGCGGAAGCACTTCGCTCCTCAAGGTACCATCCGAGACCGGCGGCCGAGACCGGAGCGCCCCCGGCGAAGGATGTCCAGTGGTTTGGGATTAAGTCCCGAGGATAGAAGAGATCTCCTGTCGGAGTTTCGGGATCCGGTTCTGGACCACATCCCAAACGATCTCGTAGTCGACCCCGAAGTAGTCATGGATTAAGCGGTCCCGCATGCCAGCCATGGCTCGCCAGTCGACTTCCGGGTGCTCCGTGCGGAAATCGGTCGGGACTTTCTTCGCCGCCTCGCCAATGATTTCGAGGGTTCGAACGAACGCACGTTGGAGGGTTTCGTTCGAAGAAAAGGCCTCGGACGTCAGATCGGACCGGGCGGCGAGAAGGTACTCCGCCTCCACGAGGATATGGCGCAGGTAGTCACGCGGCTCGAAGGACATCGAGCGCCTCAGCCAAGATCCGCGGCCCCAGGAATGGGGAGAGGGCCTCCGTGGTGATGACCTCCACCGGTCGTTCCAACCGTTCCTCAAGGAGGTCGGAGAGGGCGAGAAGATGATCGAAAGACTTCTGGCCGGGAGCGAACTCAATCAGGACGTCGACATCGCTGTCGGCGCACGCTTCGTTGCGGAGTACGGACCCAAATAAGGCCAGCCGCTCGACTCCAAGTGAGCGGATCTCGGTTCGTCCATCCCTCCGCTGTGTCCCACAATGTGTCCCGGAAAGCGCCGGAACCCGTCGGAGAAACCCCTTCAAAGCGGCGGAATCGGTCCCAAACCCCCCTGTAAGCGGCGGTTTTCGCCGCATTGGGGCAACAGGGAACTCTCTTTGCAGGCCAGAGGTTGGGGGTTCGATCCCCCCTGGCTCCATTCTTTTGACAGGAAGCCCGGGATGGTTCACTCGGGTGCCGAGGGGATCGAGAGACTCAGCCCCTGGCCACCCGATCCGTGATCCTCTCCCTTGCCCTTTGTACTTTATACTCCATCCTTCTGTGCAATCACCCGCGGTTCCACAGAGACTTCCACGAAGCCGGTAGAGACGACCATGCGATCCAATCTGTTCCGCGCGCTGTTCTTGACTCTCCTGGGGATAACCCTCAACGCGTGCGCCTCCGGCGCCGGGCCGTCGGTGGCGGCGCCCCCCCCCACCCCCACGGTCTCCGAATCCGTCCCCGTCCGGGTGGCGCAACCGACCCAGCAGGTGGAGACGGATGGTCGGCAGCGCTTCCCCGATGTCCTCAGTGCACTGCGAGCGGGAGGAATACTGGCCGGGAACGCCGGCCCCGCCAGCGTGAACTGGATCGAGGGAGGGGACCGATTCTCCTACACGACCCCCGATCCTGCCACGCAAGGAGAGCAGGTTCGGGTCTACGACCCGGCCACCCTGGAAGACGAGGTGATCTTCACGTCATCCTCTCTCCGCCTTCCGGACGGACGCCCCCTGGAATACGACGCGTTCCAATGGGCCGGGGATTCCCGCCACATCCTCTTCCAGACCGAGTTCCGTCCTATCTATCGTCGCTCCGGCATCTCCGACTACTACCTCTACGACCTGGAGGGCGGAGACTTGAGCCTGGTGGCGGACGACGTCCGGAGTGCCAGGCTCTCACCGGACGGAGCCCTGATGGGCTATGAACGGGACGGCGATCTGTACGCATACGACATGACCGCCGACCGGACCGTCCGACTCACCACCAGCGGCTCGGACAGCATCTTCAACGGCGTCTTCGATTGGGTCTATGAGGAGGAGTTCGGGATTCCCGACGCCTGGGAGTGGTCTCCCGACGGACGCCACCTCGCCTTCTGGCAGACCGACGAGCGAGACGTTCCCAGCATCGCCATCACCGACTGGAGCGGGATGCGTCCCAGCTTCGTGGAGATCACCATTCCCAAGGTGGGGGACCCCAATCCCACGGTGCGGATCGGAGTGGCCGACGTCCACAGCGGGGAGGTGGTCTGGCTGGACACGGGAATCGAGGAGGACCATTACATCCCCCGGATCTACTGGACCAGCCGGTCCAACACCCTGGCCGTCGTCACCCTGAACCGGCCCCAGAACCACGTCCAGCTCTTCTTCTTCGATGTCACCACCGGAGAGCGGGAGATGGTCTTCGAGGAGCGGTCCGATACCTGGCTGGACGTGTACGATTTCTTCGCCGGTATCGAGGATTTCTTCTTCTTCCCGGAGGGCCTGGAAGAATTCCACTGGATCTCGGACCGGGACGGGCACCAGCACGTGTACCGATACGACTATGAGGGGAACCTCCTGAACCAGGTGACCTCGGGGCCGTGGAACGTGATCCGCGTCGAAGCCGTGGACGTGCCGTCCCGGACCATCTACTACACGTCGGCCGAGGACTCCCCCCTGGAAAGACAGCTCTATGCGGTGGGCTTCGACGGGTCGGGGAAGCGACGCCTCTCGGAGGGCCGGGGGCGGCACCGGTTCGACGTCTCCCCCAACGGGGCGTTCTACCTGGATCGTTGGTCCAACACCGAGACCCCCCTTCAGGTCGAGCTCCGGAGCACCACACAGGGGCGCCTGGCGGTCCTGGAGGACAACGCGGCCACGGAGCGCTGGATGGAGGAGAACGCCTACAGCCCGGCGGAGCTCTTCACCTTCGAGACCTCGGACGGAGTCAGGCTGGACGGATCCATGATCCGGCCCCCGGGGTTCGATCCGTCCAGGGCCCATCCCGTGGTCCTGTCCATCTACGGCGGTCCGGGGTCCCAGCAGGTCTACGACCAGTTCGCCAGCGACGGGTTCAGCCAATACCTGGCCCAGCAGGGCTACATCGTGGTGGGTCTCAACAACCGTGGCTCCGGAAACTACGGCCGTGACTTCATGAAGATGGTCTACCGTCACCTGGGCCATTGGGAAGCCAACGACTTCGCGGAGGTGGGGCGGTACCTGGCGTCCCAGCCCTGGGTGGACGGAGAGCGGATGGCCATCATGGGGACG
>JASFRP010000520.1:0-3650 GCA_050114895.1 Gemmatimonadota bacterium | reverse complement strand
TCACGGGAAACGCCCTCGATGCCTGCTTGTGGAAGCACTACGGGGAGGGAGAGTCGCCGGAGGTGACGGTGGGGGTGCATTCCGGGACCGCCAATGGTAGGGTAGAGATCGAAGTACGTGACAACGGGGAGGGGATGTCGGAGGAGGTGAGGCAGAGGATCTTCACCCCGTTCTTCAGCACGAAGGAGAAGAAGGGGACGGGAATGGGGCTGGCGGTAGTAACCAGGATCGTCAGCATGCACGAAGGGAAGACCGCGGTGGAGTCGGAGCCCGGGAAGGGAGCGACTTTCCGGATATACTTGCCAATCATGGGTCCGAGCCTGAGAGAGGAGGAGGGGGATGCCTAAGAGGGTGTTGGTCGTAGACGATGACGAGAATACCAGGAGGTTCCTGTCGGTAGCCCTGAAAGCGAACGGATACGAGGCGGAGACGGCGGAGGACGGTGACGACGGATACAGAAAGATTCAGGAGTCCCAGCCGGATCTCATTCTTCTGGACGTGATGATGCCGAAGAAGACGGGTTTTTCCCTCTTCAAGCAGCTCAGGCGCCAGGAGGAGTACAGGTCCATCCCGGTCATCATGCTCACTGCCGTGGCCGAGGTCCTCGAGGAGGAGGAGACCCAGGCGGAGGGTGAGACCTTCGAACGTCCCTTCGACAGCCTTCGGGACAGTCTCCGGAAGGCCATCGTCAAGATGCGGGAGGAGGGACTCGTCAAGCCCGAGCTGTTCATCGACAAACCCATCGATCCCGAACACCTCATTGAGGAGGTCAGGAAGCTCATAGGCTGAGGCCCGTCTTCACACGCTGCGTCATGGTCTCCGTCTGAGGGTCTTGGGCCCGGGTCCCGCCGGGGCCCGGGCCGCCTCCACCTGTGGAACCCGGGAGGTGTCATGCTGTCGTTCAAGAACGTCACCGAGGTCCAGGACTTCGTTTCGAAGAGAGACATCGAGTTCATCAGCTTCTATCTCAGTGACATCGATGGACGCCTGAGAGAGGTGACCATCCCCGCCGAGAGCTTCTCCAGCAAGACGCTGGAGCTGGGCATCGGCTTCGATGCCTCCAACTTCGGCTTCGCGGAGGTGGATCGATCCGACATGATCCTGAAGCCGGATCTCGATGTCGCCTTCATCGATCCTGTGGAGGCTGAGCGTCAGGTCCTCTGTTTCTTCTGTAACATGCTGGAGGTGGACAGCCGGGCCCGTTTCACCCAGGATCTCCGGCACCTGGTGCCCCGGACCCTGGAGCTCTTGAAGGCGGAGGGGATCGCTGACGCGGCCGCGGTGGGCGTGGAGTTGGAATTCCACGTGCTGGACCAGCTGTTCTCCGTTCGAACGCCCCGGGAGCAGTCCTTCCGGGTGGAGAGCCTGGAGATGGTGAGCCCCCCGGGGGGAGAAGAGGTCTACCGGATCGCTCCAAAGCGGGGGTATTTCCGGGCCGAGCCCAACGATCACCTCTTCTCCATCAGGAACGAGATCGTCTCCGTGTACCGGCAGCTGGGACTGGACGTGAAATACCACCACCACGAGGTGGGAAGCTCACAGGCGGAGATCGAGTTCAACCTCTCCCCCGTCGAGCGGATGGCCGACGGGACGGTACTGGCGAAGATGCTCGCCCACCGCATCGCCAAGAAGCGAGGGAAGATCATCACCTTCCTTCCGAAGCTCTTCCCGGAAGAGCCCGGCAACGGGATGCACATCCATCACTTCCTCACGAAGGAGGGGGTGAACGTCTTCCACGACGACACCGGCCTCTATCGCCTCAGCCAGACGGCCCTCAGCTATATCGCCGGCGTCCTCAAACACGCCAACTCCCTCCTGGCCCTCACGAACCCCACTACCAACTCCTACCGCAGGCTCGTTCCCGGGTACGAAGCCCCGGTCAAGGCCGTGTTCGCCGAGGGAAATCGTTCCGCCGCCATTCGGATTCCCGGGTACGTGAAGGACCCGGCCCTCCGGCGGTTCGAGTTCCGAACCATCGATGCCACCTGCAACCCCTACATGGCGTTTGCCGCCATCATGCTGGCTGGGCTGGATGGGGTTCGTCGGAAGCTGGACCCGACAAGGGAAGGCTTCGGACCCTTCGAAACGAACCTGTACGATCTCCCGGAAGAGGAGCTCATGAAGATTCGGTCGTTCCCCTCCTCCCTGGAGGAGGCTCTGGACGCCCTGGAGATCGATCGGGCCTACCTCACGAAGGACGGTGTCTTCCCGGACCACCTCCTGGACGAGTGGATCACCAGCAAGCGAAGGGACATCGAGGCCATGCGTGTGGTGCCCCACCCCTGGGAAGTGGCCCGGTACTACGACATCTGATTCAGTGATTCACGGAAGAGGCGTGGCCGGGGATACGGGAGTGATCCTGAGCATGACGACTCCGTGGGGGGGGACACGGGTCGTGTAGCGGTCTTCATATGAGCCGGAATCGGTGTGGGTGCCCAGCTCCTGGTGGCGCCAGAGGTCCCGGAGGGTGGCCGGGCCGGGGTCCAACCCCACGTCGACCCACCGGACATAGGCGTCCCTCGGGTCGGTCCTCCGGTTGAAGACGGCCACGGCCATGGATCCGTCGCTCAGCGGTTTCGCCCACACCTGGATCCCGTACCCCCGATCCAGGACTACTCGCCCCTGGACTCCGAGGGCGTCCTGGTCCACGGCGATGACCTCGGCGTTTGTGAGGATTCCCCGAACCTCGTCGGTCATGGCACGCAGGTCGTTCCCGGCCATGAGGGGTGCCGCCATCATGGCCCAGAGGGAGAAATGCGTTCTGTATTCCTCCGTGGTCATCCCCCCGTTGCCCACCTCGAGCATATCCGGATCGTTCCAGTGCCCCGGGCCCGCGGCCTCGTAGTGCCGTTCGTTGGCGTCCAGATTCCAGAGGAGACTCTCCCAGCTGTCCTGAATGTCGGACGTGGTGCGCCAGAGCTGTCCAACGTCCTGCGCCCACTCCCAGGGGCGGTTTCGCCCCCACTCACAGATGCTCAGGACCATGGGGCGTCCCGTGGCCTCGAAAGCGTCCCTGAAGCGGGCGTAGTGGGTCGGGGCAACCAGGGAATCCGCATGGCACCAATCCACCTTCACGTAGTCCACCCCCCACTGGGCGTAGCTCCGGGCGTCCTGGCGCTCGTAGCCCAGGGAGCCGGGCCGGCCCTGGCAGGTCTTCGGCCCCACGTCGGTGTACAGCCCGAACTTCAGGCCCCGCTCGTGGACGTAATCCGCCAGGGCTTTCATGCCGAAAGGAAAACGCTCGGGATCCGGGATGATCCGGCCCTCGTCGTCCCGGTCCACCTGCCAGCAGTCGTCGATGACGACGTACCGGTACCCGACATCCCGCATCCCGCTTTCCACCATGGCGTCGGCCATCCCCCGGACCAGGCCGTCGCTCACGTCACAGCCGAATCGGTTCCAGGTGTTGAACCCCATGGGTGGGGTGGGGGCCAGCTCCACCCCCCGGGGGGATCTGAAGCCGCCCCCCTCGTCGGTTCCCGGCCCCGCCGAGCAGGCCGCCTGGAAACCGAGAGCCGCCAGAAAGGCCAGGAGTCTCGGGAGAGACCATGGTCCAGCCGATTCGCGCTTCCTGACTCGACCTGAGGGGGAACCAGACATTCTCGACTCCCTGACGGATGGAACAAGGCGCATGCTGCTGGGAGCCACAA
>JASFRP010000519.1:0-3661 GCA_050114895.1 Gemmatimonadota bacterium | reverse complement strand
GCAGAAAGGATCATACTGGGGCGGGTCTTCTCCCGAGCATCCTCTGAAGTTGACCCAGTGGCCCGTGTACCCCCCCACCAGGAGAACCGGGAGACGTGGCATGGGGATTACCGCAATGGAGGCGTTGGCCAGGTACCCCAGCTGTCCCGTATGCGGAGCCAGCAGGTCTGCAGGGTGTCCGCTGACGCTCGTTGCCTCGGGATCGACGTGATTGAAGCTCACCCCGGGACCCAGACTGAGCTCGCCCCATCGGCCCAGACGCACGGTGCGGGAGAAGATGCCCCTGAGTCCGGTAAAGGTTGCGTGGGTCTCCACCAGCTCCGGCCGGCAGTTGAGGCGCTGGGACAATTGGGTACACACGGTTCCGATCTTCCTTGTCTCCTCCCACGCTCTGTGGTAGGAGAGCCGGAAAAGCCAGCTCCCGGCGAAACCCCATCGGGCAAACGCCGCGAACCCAACAGGGCTGGGGAGCTCCGGGTGGTGGGAGCTGGAGACGGTGAACACCGCCCCCAACTCCTGGAAGAGGCTGGGTTGCTGGGCGGAGGCGATGCCAGCGCCGGAGAGGAGAAGAAATATCGTCAGTCCTGCGGAGAAGACCATCTTCGCCATCGGACGAGCTCGCGTTGAGAATGGAGTGCGAGGGATGCCGGCTCCCGCGGGAGCCGGCTCGCTCGTTCCAACACAGGCCCTAAATGGGGGGCGCCGGGCCGGATCGGCAAGATGGGTGCTTCCTTTGCCTTCTCTCCGGGTCGGGGACGCCCATGCGCACGATCTTCCGGCCAGGCCGGAACGGCCCTCTCCCGGCCGGAGGGGATGGACGCCGGCACGCCTTGACTGACAGGGGTCCCTCCCCCTCAACTATGGACAGAGCATCAACCCGGAGGAGAGACATGCGCTACGAAGTCATCATCGTGGGTGCCGGCCCCTCCGGGCTGTCCACGGCTCTTTTCCTCCTTCGGGCCCGCCCCGAGCTTCGGGGCCGCATCCTGGTTCTGGAGCGGAGGGAATTCCCCCGGGAGAAGATCTGCGCCGGTGCGATCGGAGCCCGGGCGGACCGCCTCCTGGGCGAGGTGGGAATCCGGGTCGATGTCCCGTCCGTACCGGTGGCCGGGGCTCGCGTCACGGTGCCGAAGGGCTCGGCGGAGCGGTCTCCGGGAGGAATCGGCCGGGTGGTGCGGAGGTTCGAATTCGATGCCCGGCTCGCCGAGCTCACCCGGGAGCGTGGCATCCGGATCATCGAAGGGGCGCCGGTGAAGGAAATCGAGATGGAGGAGGACGGAGTCATGGCGGTGGCGGGGGGCCAGGCGTTCCGGAGCAGGGTCCTGGTGGGTGCCGATGGCGTGGGGAGCTTCGTCCGGCGATGGCTAGGCCTCCCCTTCGGCCAGCTCCGGGCCAGGGTCGTGGAGGTCGATACGGAGCGCCTCGCCGGAGACCCCCCTCCCGACGTTCTTCATTTCGACGTATCGAACCGGGACATTGCCGGCTACGCCTGGGATTTCCCGACGCCGCTGGATGGCGAGGTGCGGATGTCCCGGGGTGTCTACGCCCTGGAGCTCGGGGACGGGGAGCCGCCGGACGTCCAGGCCCTCTTGGAGGCACGGCTCGGAGAGATGGGCCTGGATCCAACCGGTCTCCACATGAAGAAGATGGTGGAGAGGGGCTTCCAGCCCCATCATCCGTTTTCCAGCCGGAGGGTCATCCTCGTGGGTGAGGCGGCCGGCGTGGATCCCTTCACCGGGGAAGGCATAGCGGAGGCCGTCCAGTACGGTGCCCTGGCTGGGCCCTACCTGGGGAGAAAGCTGGCCGTGGAGGACCTGACCTTCGGGGATTGGAAGACCCACTTCCTCCGCTCCTCGGTGGGACTCGATCTCTTCCTCCGTCGGTGGACCGCCTTTCTCTGCTTCCGCCTCGCCCGAAAGCCGGTGGAGTCGCTCTTCGTCAAGTTCCCCCGGGTCCTGGATTTCACTACCGGCCTGTTCGCCGGCCGGTCACCGTTCCAAGCGCTCCTCCCGGCCTGGTCGACCCGGGGGGATTCCCGATCCATCCATTGAGGGTGCCATGAAGATCTTCCATTCACTTGCTCGTTCCTTCGTCGTACCGGGGGCTCTTTTGCTCCCGGCGGTGTTTCTTCTGGGAGGGTGTGGTGGAGAGCCTCCCCAGGAGGAGGCGGGCCCCCCACCGAACCCACTCCTCCGACCCCGCAGCTTTAACGACACGGCGCCGGACCTCTACCAGGTCCGGCTGGAGACCACGAAGGGGGACATCCGAATTGTCGTGCACAGGGATTGGGCTCCGTTGGCCGCGGACCGGTTCTACAACCTGGTGAAGGCCGGGTACTACGACGGGATCGCGTTCCATCGCGTCCTGACGGGGTTCATCGCCGAGTTCGGGATCCACGGCGATCCCTGGGTGAACGCCGCCTGGCGCCAGGCGCTCATGGTAGATGACCCGGTGCGACAATCCAACACAAGGGGTCGGGTGACCTTCTCCAAGAACACCCCCAACTCACGGACGGTTCAGGTCTTCATCAACCTCAAAGACAACGGAAGCCTGGACGAGCAGGGCTTTTCCCCCTTCGGGGAGGTCGCCGAGGGGATGGAGGTGGCGGAGGCTCTGTACGCCGAGTATGGGGACGGGCCGCCGCGGGGAGAGGGAGTCTATCAGGCCATGGCCATCGCCCGGGGGGACGAGTACCTGAACGAAGAATTCCCCCTCCTGGACCGGATCGAGCGGGCGGTGATCATCGGGGACGGTGGAGCCGGGTAGGGGAAGGGGAGGGGGCGGCAGGTGGTCCCCGCGGTGTGTGGCCCTGAAACCTGGAACTGTCCCGTGGCTCCCTGTCCCGACGCGGAGCCCCATCCTACATTCCGGAAACAGTTTCCAGGACGACCCGATATCCGGAGAGGTGACCATGTCCGAGAGTAGATTCTCCCGCAGAGACTTCATGAAGGTGACGGGTGCCGGCACGGCGGGGTTCGTCCTCCGTGGGACGGGCCGGGAAGCGGCAGCTTCGGAGACTTCGGCTCTTCCCGGGGCACCGCCCATGCCCGAGCGCCCCCTGGGACGGACCGGCCACGACGTCCGTCTCTTCAGCCTCGGAGGCCAGGCCACACTGGAACGCCCCGACACCGACGCCGAGTCCGAGGCCATCATCAACAGGGCCATCGACCTGGGGGTGAATTATCTCGACACGGCGGCCGCCTACGGGCGGGGGATCAGCCAGACCTACATCGGCCGGGTCATGGCGACGCGTCGAAATGAGGTCTTCCTGGCCACGAAGACCCACAATCGGACTCGGGACGGCTCCCTGGAGCTCCTGGAGCAGAGCCTGGAGCTCCTGCAGACCGACCACCTGGATCTCTGGCAGCTCCACAACATCTCTCAGATGGAGCAGTTGGATCAGATCTTCGCCGACGACGGGGCCATCCATGCCCTCTTGCAGGCCAAGGAACAAGGGATCGTCAAGAATCTCGGGATCACAGGCCACGCCAACCCCGACGTTCTCTTGGAAGGGCTCCGGCGATTCGAGTTCGACACGATCCTCATGGCGCTGAATCCGGCGGACAAATATCACCGCCCCTTCCTGGACCGGCTCCTCCCCGAGGCCAACCGGCGGGAGATGGGGGTCATCGCCATGAAGATCCCGGCACGGGGCAGGATC
>JASFRP010000518.1:0-3664 GCA_050114895.1 Gemmatimonadota bacterium | reverse complement strand
AGTCCACCACGGCCCGGGAGGTCGCACGGCGACTGGGATTTCGCCACCTCGACTCGGGAGCCCTCTACCGGGCCCTCACCTTTGCCCTTCTCTCCTCGGACATCCCGGAAGAGGACTGGTCCTCCCTCTCCCAGGCCGATCTGGATGAGTTTCCGGTGCACCTGGAGGTATCCGGGGACCGGCTTCTGGTCATGCTGGGGGAGCGGGTCCTGGAGTCGGAGCTTCGGAGCCCCGAGGTCACGGCTCGGGTATCCCCTCTCTCCGCCCTCCCCTCGGTTCGGAGGTGGCTCCTGGAGGCGCAGCGAAGGGCCGGTCAGCGGGGAGGCCTCGTGGCCGACGGCCGGGACATGGGCACCGTGGTGTTTCCCGACGCCGAGGTGAAGATCTTCCTCACGGCCCGTCTGGATGAGCGGGCTAGACGCCGGTACCTGGAGCGGGATGGGCGGGAGCCCGGCCCGGAGGAGCTGGGCCGGGAGAAGGCCCGGATTCAGGAGAGGGACACTCGGGATTCCGGCCGGGCGGTGGCCCCTCTCCGGAAACCCGACGGCGCCCTGGAGGTGGACACCTCGGACCTGGGTTTCGAGGAGCAGGTGCAACTCATCGTCGACCACGTAAAAGCCTTGACGGACAAGTGATTCCCGGGTAGGATAAAGAGCTTTTCCCCTGCGATTCGAGGTGTGGTGCTGGGCATCGCAGGGGTTCGAATGTTTACCGAAGGGCCATCGAGGGCTTCCTCGGGCCTTTCTTCATTTCAACCCGACCCGTCACTGGGATCGGCATTAGAGGTCCTCACGGGGCACCGGGCCCCGGAGGAATACGAGACCATGAGCGAATCCACCAAGGACGAGAACCTCAACCCCACCCCTGAATCCGAGGCTCCGGAAGCAGACGTGGTTGAGACCCCCCCCAACGAAGCTCCCTCCCCGGAAGAAGCCCATACCGCCGCCACGGAGACCGTCTCCGAGGGTGGGGATGCCGGGGGAGACGAAGCCGCAACCGTGGCCCAAGAGAGCCCGGAGGAGCCACCGGCTCCCGCGACGGAACTCCCGGAGAAGGAGGAGGGGGCTTCCCCACCTGCGGCATTGGATCCCAATGCCTCTTCTCCCTTCGCCACCGGAGATCTCTACTCGGATCCCTACGGGGAGGAGGAGTTCGATCTCAGCCGGGACGACTTCGAGGCCCTTCTATCCGAGCATCAGGATGCCATCGGTGAAGTCAAGGAAGGGGAGATCGTCAAAGCGAAGGTCCTCCGCGTCACCGACTCTTCGGTGATTCTCGACTTCGGGTTCAAGAGTGAGGGCTCCGTCCCGAGAGAGGAATTCAAGGAGTCGGACACCATCGAAGCCGGGCAGGAGGTGGAAGTCCTGCTGGAGAGCCTCGAGAATGATGAGGGGGTGGTTGTCCTCTCCAAGAAGAAGGCCGACTTCCTGAGGGTGTGGGAGAAGATCAAGGAGGCCCACGAGGCCGACGTCCCAGTCAAGGGGACCCTGGTTCGCAAGATCAAGGGGGGGGTCACGGTGGACCTCATGGGCGTGGACGCCTTCCTCCCAGGATCCCAGATCGCCCTCCGCAGGGTCCCGAACATCGAGGATCTCCTGGGTCAGACCTACGATTTCAAGATCATCAAGCTCAACAAGCGGCGGCGGAACATCGTGGTCTCCCGCCGGGTGATCCTGGAGGGGGAGCGGGAGAAGAAGCGGGCCACGCTGGTAAAGGAGCTCCTGCTGGGTCAGGTCCGGGAAGGGACCGTGAAGAATATCACCGACTTCGGCGCCTTCATCGACCTGGGTGGGCTCGACGGACTTCTCCACATCACCGACATGTCCTGGGGTCGAGTGGGCCACCCATCGGAGGTCGTGGAGATCGGGAAGAAGCTGGACGTGAAGGTGCTCGATGTGGATTGGAACCGGGAGCGGATCTCTCTGGGCCTGAAACAGCTCCTACCCTATCCCTGGACCGATATCGACAAGAAGTACCCCGTGGGGGCCCGGGTCAGGGGGAAGGTGGTCTCCATCACCAACTACGGAGCCTTCGTGGAGCTGGAGAAGGGCGTGGAGGGGCTCGTTCATATCTCCGAGATGTCCTGGACCCGGAACGTTCGGCATCCTTCGAAGCTGGTGTCCATTGGAGACGAGATCGAAGCCGTGGTCCTGAAGGTGGACACCCAGGAGGAGAAGATCTCGCTGGGGATGAAGCAGATTGAGGAGGATCCCTGGCTTGCCCTCCCCATGAAGTATCCTACCGGTACCAAGTTGGATGGGACCGTCCGGAACCTCACCTCTTTCGGAGCGTTTGTAGAGATCGAGCCGGGGATCGACGGGCTGGTGCACGTATCGGACATGAGCTGGACCCGCCGGGTGGAGCACCCCTCGGAGGTCCTCCAGAAGGGGGAGGAAGTCCAGGTCATGGTCCTGGACGTGGACGCCGAAAACAAGCGGATCTCCCTCGGGCTGAAGCAGCTTCAGGACGATCCCTGGCCGGCGATCTCGGAGCGTTTCGCCCCCGGAGTGGAGACGGAAGGGAAGGTCACCCGTGTGCAGGACAAGGGGATCGTTGTGGATCTGGGGGACGAGATCGAGGGATTCGTCCCGGGTTCCCACGCTGCGATCGAGAACCCGGATCAGCTGGAGATGTACTTCGAGGCCGGGGACCCGGTGGACCTGAAGGTCCTCGAGTCCGATGCCTCCAACCGCCGGATCGTCCTGGAGGTTACCTCCCAGCCCACCAAGAAGCCACCGAAGCCGAAGGAGGAGGAGCCCGCTGAGAGCGAGGCTCCGGAAGGCGAGGGGGACGAGGGGGACGAGGGGGAGAGTGCTCCGGAGCAGGAATCGGCTGAGGCCGGAGTGGAGGAGACCGGGGAGAGCCCCGAAGCCGAGGAGGCGACGACGGAGGCGGAAGCTGAGGAAGGAACTGAGGCGGAAGCTGAGGAAGCAACGGAGGCGGAAGCCGAGGAAGTAACGGAGGCGGAAGCCGAGGAAGCAACTGAGGCGGAAGCCGAGGAGGCGACGGAGGCGGAAGCCGAGGAAGTAACGGAGGCGGAAGCCGATGCACCCTCCGAGGCTCAGCCGGAAGAGGCTCCGGAACCGGAGACCCAGGCGGAGGAGGCCTCCGATGCGGACGAGGGTGCCGAGTTGGCGGAGGCACCTGCAGCAGAGGCCGAGGAAGCTCCTGCCGATGAGGAGGACGAGAAATCGAAGGAAGAGGCCTAGGCCTCCAGGGGCGGAGATGATCGGAGGGGTCCAACCACATTTCGCGGTTGGGGGCCGCCCGGGGGCGGTGAGCACCCGGGCGGTTCTCCTTTCTCTTGCCGTCGCCCTTCTGGCCGGCGCGTGCGCGCCCATGGGCGGCCCCACCCCGGGGTCGGGGCCATCAAGTGTGCCCTTTCCTCCTATCGAAGCGGGGGGAGTACCCCGATCCGGCGCCCAGGAGGCAGCCTCACTTCTGGCAGCGGCAAGGGCCTCCCTGGCCGCCGAGTCCTTCCAGGAGGCGTGGGGAACGGCGGAGCGGATTGTCCGTGACTACCCGGGCGCCCCGGGGTCCGGGGAGGCTCTCCTGATCGCGGCCCGGGCCCTCATGTCCCTGGATCGGCCCCAGGAGGCGGCAGACGCGGCGCTCCTCCTCGTGAACCTCCTACCGGCGAATCACCCGAGTCTCCCCCCCATGT
>JASFRP010000517.1:0-3667 GCA_050114895.1 Gemmatimonadota bacterium | reverse complement strand
AGGGCCAGAGCTCTCCCGGCGTCCCCCATGCGCAGGAGCGTCTCCCCCATCCCCACCAGAGCCTCTTCGTGGAGGGGGTCCAGAGTCAGGGCCTGGTGGAAGACCTTCCTGGCCCACGCGTACTCTTCCCTGGCCAACCTCGCATAGCCGAGGCCGACGTAGAGCTCGACGGCACTGGGATAGAGAGCGAGGCCCTCTCGAAGCATCTCGAGGGCCCCGTCAAAGTCGCCGTCGTCGTAAAGCCTGTGCGCCTGTTCGTCGTATTCCTCTGAGCTGAGGAACCGATCTTCCTCCACTGGCGGCTCCTTCCATGAGGCTTTCGGGCCCGGGCCACGCGGCCAGGATAGGAGGCCGCAGCGCACTGCCCCTCCAGGATGGTCACAAACCTAACTGCCGCGACCCGGCGTATCCAGCCTGTCGGATGCCCGCGCCCTCTCAGTGAATCACCTACCCGGACTTCCCGTAGCTCACCCCGCAAAGCGCGCAGACCCAATTCTTCCCCGACTTCGAAAGTCGCTGATACTCCCCATGCCTGGGACAGGTAAGCTCGTCCCCCGCGTCCATGGCCTCCTTCACCTTCGCCTTCTCCGTCCGGGTGGCCTTGGGAATGGCCAGAACGAAGCGGAGGGAGGAAACGTTGCACTCCAGAAGGACCTTGCCGGCTCCCCCTTCTCCCTCCCTCACGCCGAGGACATCCAGCTGCCCGCCCATAGGGGACGGGAGCCGCGCTCCAGCATAGTAGGAGTGCAGGAGCTTCTTTTCCTTCGGAAGAGGGATCGGGTTCCCTGGGCTCCCGGGGATCTGCTGGGAGGAGACATTTCGTTCCATTGGACCCCCTTCAGCTCAACCGGTAGTGGACCACCCGTGACCCCTCCAGCCTCGACGGGGAGGGGATGAGGAGACCCGGGGCTGCGCCAGCACCCCTGGCGTTGAGAAGAATATCACGGCGAGTGGTCATGCTCCCCCTCCCGGTTTCGACATTGGTCCTTGGAGCCAGAGCTGAAGCTGCCAGGTGGGCGTCAGGTGAATATCGGGGGGCAAGTATACTAATGGCCCGCCCGGGCCGCCAGGCGGTCCGGATGGCGAACAAATGCCGATGGCCAGCGAGGATCTGATCCGGGGGCGGGGGCGGACGGGAGACGGTAGATCTGGCCCGTCCGCCGTTGCGCCTCAGCTATCCTGGGACGTATTCTCGCCGCCGACTTCCTGGGGAACCAGGTCGTCCTGGGGAACCAGGTCGTCCTGGGGAACCAGGTCGTCCTGGGGGCCGTTGGCTTCCGAATGGGCCGGACCCTCCGGCGCGGACTCCTTTCTGTCGAACCCGTACCGCTTCCGGCCGTGTGGGATGGCCGGCTGACAGAACCGGATGCCTACCGAGTAGAGATCCTGGAGATCCCCATCCGTCAGGTCGGGATAGCGCTCGGCCAGATAATCGATGGTCTCGTCCATCCAGTGACGCTGATCCTCTTCCTCTGCCTGAAGGACACCACAACGATTGATGTGACTGAAGAGCTCGTCCCGAGCCCGGTTCAACATGTTCTCCTTTGCCACGTTTCCCTCCGCTATAGCCTCCCGGAGGTTTGACATCCACCCCCGGAGCGTTCTCATATGTGTCAGAGCATTAACCTAATGGAAGGACTGACCCATGCAAACTAGGGCCCCGGAATCGCTGGAGACAGGCCCCGATGCCGTGACGCTGGAGGTCTACCGGCACCTCTTCACCGCTCTGGCCGAGGAGATGGGAGCTTCTCTTCGGAGGGCGTCCTTTTCTCCCAATATCAAGGAGCGGCGCGATTACTCCTGCGCTCTCTTTGACCCCCGGGGGGTTGCTGTGGCGCTGGGCGATCACATGCCCGTGCACCTGGGAGCCATGCCCATGAGCGTGGAAGCGGCCCTCCTGGAGATGGGACCCCTGGCTCCTGGAGACGTTGTCATTCTGAACGATCCCTTCCGGGGCGGGACCCACCTCCCGGACATCACCCTGATCTCGGCGGTCCACTGGAAGGGGACGGACGGAACCCGAAACGCAGGCGGCCAGGAAGGGGACGCCGATGCGTCACGATCGAGGGTGGGCAGGCCAGAGCCGATCCTTCTAGGGTACGTGGCGTCCCGAGCTCATCATTCCGACGTGGGCGGGATGTCTCCGGGCTCCATGCCCCTGGCCCGGGAGATCTACCAGGAGGGCTTGAGGATCCCTCCGGTCCGACTCTACCGGGAAGGAGTCCGGAACGAGGACCTCTGGCAGACTCTGCTGGCGAACGTCCGGACCCCGGTGGAGAGGGCCGGCGACCTGGATGCACAGCTGGCGGCCCTCCACACAGGTGCCGTTCGACTCCTGGAGATGGTTCAGCAACGGGGAGTCAGGGAGGTGCTCAGTGCAATGGAGGGACTCATCGGCTACGCCGATCGGTTGGTGGCAGCAGGAATCAGGATGATCCCCGACGGCAGATACGAGTCCGAAGACTTTATGGACGACGACGGCTTCGGTTCCGGCCCGGTGCCGATCCGTCTGGCCATGGAAGTCAGGGGCGATGCGATGGTGCTGGACTTCAGCGGGACGGCCTCCCAGACGGCTGGGGGCATCAATGCCGTGGCGGCCATCACCTCGTCCGCCACCCGCTACGTCGTCCGCTGCATGGTGGAGGCCCTCCTGGGCACTCCTCTACCCGCCGGCGGAGGTTCCATGAACGCCGTGCAGCTGGAGCTTCCGCCCAGGAGTCTGGTGAACGCATCCCCCCCGGCCAGCGTGGCAGCGGGGAACGTCGAGTGCAGTCAGCGAATCACCGACGTCCTCCTCCAGGCCTTCGGAAAGGCTCTGCCCCGGCTGGCCCCGGCCCTCTCCCAGGGGACAATGAACAACACGACGGTGGGAGGGCTGGACCCCAGGACCGGAGAGTCCTTCGCCTACTATGAGACGGTGGGAGGAGGGCTGGGGGCGGCTCCCCAGGGTCCCGGGCTCTCCGGCGTCCACAGCCACATGTCGAACTCCCTGAACACGCCCGTGGAGGCGCTGGAGCACGCCTATCCCTTCCGCGTCACCCACTACTCCATTCGCCGGGGGAGTGGAGGAGGGGGCCTGCATCGAGGAGGGGACGGTCTTCGGCGGGATATCCGGCTGCTGGGGGACGGGCGGGTGACCTTGCTCTCGGAGCGCCGCCTCCAGGGTCCCCGGGGAGCAGCGGGGGGGGAAGATGGCTCGCCGGGAGAAAACGTCCTCATCAGGGGAGGCCGAGAGGAGCGCCTCCCCGGAAAAGTAACCTTCGATGCGCTGGCCGGGGACATCATCAGCGTGCGCTCCCCGGGGGGCGGAGGATGGGGGGAGCCCGGTCCCACGTCGGAGCGGGGTGGACTCCGAAAGGAGGCCGGATCTCGAGAGGAGGGAGGCTGACCCCGTGGATCTACAGTATGTCTTCCTTTGTGACCAGGCCGCAGAAGATCCGACGGGAAAGCTGGACGTGCAGGGGATCTTTCACGACCTCCTCGCTCCAGGCTTCCCCGCGGTTCAGGAGAGGATGGTGCTGGTCCTCGTCATCGAGTGGGGCCGGAAAGACCAGGGGCGGTACAACCTGAAGGCGGAGCTGGTGGGCCCGGACGGAGGAGTGGTTCTCACCGTGGACGGGCATTCCGACGTGGAGGTCCGCACTCTGGAGGGCCCCCCGGCCCGGAC
>JASFRP010000516.1:0-3669 GCA_050114895.1 Gemmatimonadota bacterium | reverse complement strand
GACGGACCTGGCTGGAGTCCCAGCGCTCCCAGTGGCGGAGGTTGGTGGAGGCCATGGGATCCTTGGGCGTGGGTGACGAGGTGGTGGCAGGGTGAAGGAGCAGAAAGCACAGCAACTCCCTCCGGAAATCGAGCAGGTGATCCGTGAGGTTCTGGAGTCGGCAGACCTGCACCTGATGGACGGGATGGATGAGGTGTCCAGTGAGCTCATGGCTCACTTCGAGGATGGGCTGGCCGCCGGGACTCCGGCGGCGGAACTCATTGCGAGGTTTGGCGACCCTGTCTTGGCAGGAGAGAGGATCGCACGGACGCGGCCCCGGGCCGCGGCGAGAAGCCGAGGGGAACATGGGAGGTGGTGGATGACACCGAGTGAATGGTGGGACGAGATTCGAAGGGCGGCGCGTCGCCTGGGCAGGGCACCCGGCTTCGCATTCATCGTGATCCTAACCCTGGCGCTGGGCGTGGGAGCCAACACGGCTGTTTTCACCGTGCTGGACGCGGTTCTCCTGGAGGAGCTTCCGTACCCAGAGCCGGACCGACTGGTCCGTGTATACGAAAATCACGTGGAGTACGGCAACTCCCAGTTCCTGCGAGCACCAACAACGGTCGAGTACAGAAGCTGGGATGAGGTTTTCGACGGCCTCGGCGCCCTTTACACCTATCGGGAGGTCGGAGCGGACCTGACCGACGGGGATCAGCCGGAGAGGGTGAGGGTGGTCCGGGTATCGGCAGGATACTTCGAGACGCTGGGCATCCAGGCCGCCAGAGGCCGGACATTCACGGAGGACGAGAGTTTCGGTCCGGGTGAGAACGTCTCGTCGACCCTGCCCATCGATCGGGTCGCTGTCATTTCCCATCAGCTCTGGACCATGCGATACGGGGCCGACCCGGACATTCTGGGCAACACGCTCCACCTGGACGGATTCCCATTTCAGGTAGTAGGGGTAATGCCCAGAGGGTTCAAAAACCCATTTGGGACCAAAGCAGACGTGTGGGTTCCGCTGGACCTTCGTGCCGGTGGCTCCAACACCTTCGGGAACTACTATCTCTCGGCGGTAGCTCGGCTCAAGGCAGGCCTCACCATCGAAGGGGCCCAGGAACGAGTGAAGGTGCTGGCAGACGGGCTGGGGGAAGTGCAACCAGAGTTGGCAGGTTCGTATCCTCAGTTGGCTCCTTTGCAGGCCGATATCGTTGGCCCCAAACGCAGAAGCATGCTCTGGATCCTGGCTACTGCGGCAGGGCTGGTGCTGCTTACCGCCTGCACCAATGTGGCCAACCTCCTCTTCGCCCGGGGTTTGAGCCGGGATCGTGACCTGGCTCTCCGGGCTGCGCTGGGATCGGGGCGTGGTCGTTTGATGGCGAGCATTCTCACGGAGAACGGCATCCTCGCTGTTGCCGGGGGGCTATTGGGTCTGGGGATTGGATGGGCCGGAGTCAGATGGCTGCTGGTCCTGGCGCCGGACGCCCTTCCTATGGCGGCAGAGATCAAGATGGGAGGCACCGTCTTTACCTTCGCCTTTGCCATCACAACGGCTGCGCTGCTGGCCTTCGGACTCGCTCCAGCGTTGAGGATGTCACGCACGGCTCCCGCCGACGTGCTCCGTTCCGGAGACAGGGCATCCACGGTAGGGCGGGCGGTCAAGCGACTGCGGGACATGATGGTGGTGGCCCAGGTGGCTGCGGCTCTGGTGCTATTGGCTGTTTCGATGTTGCTCACACGGAGCTTCGACTCCCTGCTCAACGTGCCCCTCGGCGTGGATCCGGAGGGCGTGTTGACCTTCGAGGTCCATCTACCCGGCGCCCGATACGCGGACGGGGAGGCACGTCAACGGTTCCACGAGGAGTTCCATGATCGTGTGGGGGGGCTCCCCGGGGTCGAGGCTGTGGGTGCAACATCCTGGCTGCCGGTAATGGGGCCATACCATTCCTGGGGCTTCATGTGGGATTCGGGAAACCCAGGCCCTTCCGAGGAGGGCGCCTTCCAGTCCACCGACGTGAGGATCATTGCAGGAGACTACTTTGGTGTCATGGGCATCGAGCTTCTCGAAGGTGTTGGGCCGGAAGAGATGGACCTGGAGGCCGAACCCATGATGTGGGTGAACCGAAAGCTGGCCGACGAGATCTTCGGGCCCGTGGACCTTGAGCCCGTGGGTCAACAGATCAACTTGGCGGGCGGGACCCGTCGGATCATGGGTGTCGTCGAGAACATTCCCGAAGACGCCCGCGGGGGCATGTCCCGAAAAGTCTACATACCGCACGCCCAATACTCCGACAACCGGAATTGGGCGCTGATCCAGACCGTGAAGGCCCGGGGCAACCTCACGGATCTCAGGGAGAGCATCGTCGGGGAACTGAGCGCAATGGATCCCCAGCTGGTCCTCTACCGTCCCAAGTCTTTCGAGGGTGTATTGGGCACGGTCCGAGCACAGGACCGATTCGCAACCGTTCTCATGGGGGCCTTCGCCTTTTTGGCGCTCGTGTTGTCTGTTGTTGGGACTTATGGCGTTCTGACGGGCACGGTCGAGGGGCGTACTCGGGAGATCGGAATCCGAAAAGCCCTGGGGGCTAAGGACGGAAGTCTACGGTGGATGGTGCTGGGGCACGCGGCCTGGCTCACGCTTCCGGGAATCGGGCTGGGATTGGTGGGGGCCTGGATCGCCAGCCGGTGGATCGAGGCTCTGCTCTTCGATGTGGAAGCAGTAGATCCCATGGCCTACGGCCTCGCCGTTGTGGTCTTCCTTGCAGTGGGCCTCTTCTCAGGCTGGCTCCCGGCGGTCCGCGCTACCAGGGTGGAGGCCGTAAGGGCCCTGGTGTCGGACTAGGCGGGGGTAGGGCGGGAAGAAGACGGGGATTTCTGCTTTCGCTCCAACTGGATGTAAGGCGAGAGATTTCCAGTCGACCGGCGGGTAGTGAACCCCGTCCATGAGGGTCTCGAGTTGGCTCTCTTTTTTCACATGTACGTTGATGCCAGCTTGGGTTGCGACTCTCGCTCGAACCTCTTCGTCGTAGGTGGGGGGATCAGTCTTGCTTGTTTGCCAAAGAGGGGGCTTGGTTCCGGACCTCGCGCTCTCCGCAGACTCGAATTGGGCCGGTCACACCGGAGTAGATCCCGGCAGATTCCGGCATGATTTGGGGGCGACTACGGCAGATCTTGCGTCCTACCCGTGAAAGTACGGAAAATTACTGGGATTTGGCCTATTTGTTGTGGGCCTGATAAGCGTGGGCACCGCGCCAGGGCTGGGGCCCTATGGGAAGAAACCCGGATGGACAGCTCGGTTTTCTCAGAAGCGTGAGGTCGGCAGTTCGAGTCTACCCAGGCCCATTTTCCAAAGGGCATAATTGCATGGCTCCGAGCTGAGGGCGGATTCCCCCCCTTCCCCCGCCTGGTTTCACCCCGCCTTGATGCTGTCGGGGTTTCCGAGACTGGCCATGGTGTTCAGGATCCTACAGGCGAGTCTGACTTCGCCCCGCTGCCGGTCGAGAGATCGGCTTCTCATCCGCTGACCGAAGATGGTCTTGCATCGGAGGACGGCGTTCTCCACCAGGCTGCGCCTGCTGTAGCCTGAACTCGTATACCATGTGGTCGATTCGGTCCAGGAGTCCTGGCAGCCGCACGCAATCGGCGACGCGTCGGTTCGTTAGGTCCGAAGCCAGGACCTCGCCGGTGTCT
>JASFRP010000515.1:0-3674 GCA_050114895.1 Gemmatimonadota bacterium | reverse complement strand
GGCCACAGGCTCCATGTGGAAGAACCCCAGGTCGTCCGTCTCTGCACCGCGGATCGGAACGTCCGTCCCCGGGGGGAGGAGCCGGACCAGCACACCCGACACCGGAGTCCCAGCCTCGTCCCGGATCCTCCCCTGGATGGCTCCCGGCTGAGGAGTCTGGGCAAGCCCGGGAGCCACGGCTCCTCCTACGAGAGCCATCGTCAATAGGGCTCGGGTGATTCGCGGGATCGGTCTTCCAAGCATGGCCGATGAAGCTCGGCTCCTGAACGACGGTGATGCAACCTCTGGAACAGGATGGGCCCGGAGAAGCCGCCTCTCCCTGTTCACCCCTCAGGTGGAACCCCTCTTCCCCCCCGCGAGGTCCCCTGGGAAGATCCAAGCCCAGGAGGAGCTTCCTGGGATCGACGAGTGGCGAAGGCCGCCTGGGTGCCTCATCTTCCGGGCAGAGCATGAAACAAGAACCTCGGACCCCGACCAGGATCTGGGGCCTGGAGCAACTCCTCGCTCGGGCTCGTGCGGCGGAGCACACCTTCATGGTCATGGTGGCGGCCGCCATCGGTGTGCTGGGCGGCCTGGGGGCGGTCCTCTTCAGGCTCATGATCCGGGCGGTGCAACGCGGTGCCTGGGGTGAAGGGGCCTTCGGGGTGGAGCTCGTGGAGGCACACCCCTGGTGGTGGGTGGTTCTGGCCCCGGCCGCCGGCGGCATCCTGGTGGGCCTCATGGTCCGCTACATGGCCAGGGAGGCAAAGGGTCACGGGGTGCCGGAGGTCATGGAGGCGGTGATTCTCCGGGGAGGCGTCATACGTCCCAGGCTCGTGGCGGTGAAGAGCATCGCCTCAGCGGTCTGCATCGGCACCGGGGGATCCGTAGGGAGGGAGGGGCCCATCGTCCAGATTGGCTCCGCCCTGGCTTCCGCCATCGGACGGTTGCTCGGGGTGAAGGGAAATCAGCTTCGGACCCTGGTTGCGGCGGGAGCAGCCGCCGGGATCGCGGCTACCTTCAACGCCCCCCTCGCCGGCGCCCTGTTCGGGGTGGAGATCATCCTGGGGAACTTCGCTGTCGCCGAGTTCAGCGCCATCGTGATCGCATCGGTGTCGGCAACGGCTGTCTCCCGGCATTTCCTGGGAGCCGAGCCACTCATCGACGTCCCGTCCCTGTCCCTGGTGAGCCCGTGGGAGGTGATCCCCTACAGCCTCCTGGGCGTCGCAGCCGCAGTAGTGGCGCTGACGTTCTCGTGGTCCATCTACAAGGCCGAGGACATGTTCGATCGGTTCCCTCTGCTGCCCTGGCTCACCACCGCCGTGGGCGGCTTGATGGTAGGGGCCCTGGCTCTCGCCTATCCCCAGGTCATGGGTGTGGGCTATCCGGTGACGGAGGCAGCGGTTTGGGGTCGCCTGTCCGTGGGGCTTCTCCTGGTCCTCGTGCCGGCGAAGCTCCTGGCCACGAGCCTGACCCTGGGATCAGGAGGCTCCGGCGGAATCTTCGCCCCGTCTCTCTTCCTGGGATCCCTTACCGGGGGGCTCACCGGTGCCGCCGCCAACTTCTGGGCACCGAACCTCACGGGCCCCCCGGGCGCCTACGCTCTGGTGGGGATGGGAGCGGTGGTGGCGGGTGCCACCCACGCCCCCCTCACCGCCATACTCATGATCTTTGAGCTCACCTCGGATTACAGGATGATCCTCCCCCTCATGGCGTCCTGTATGATCGCCAACCTGATCACCGCACGGGCCCGGGAGGACTCCATCTACACCCGAAAGCTGGTGCGGCGGGGAGTGGATGTGCACCGGGGGCGGGCCGTGAACGTCCTCCGGTCCCTCCAGGTGAGCGACGTCATGAAGGACGACATGATCACGGTGGGAGAGGGGGAGCGTCTAGGCAGCATTCTGGGTCGTGTGAGTGGAGACACCTTCCCCTATCTGTACGTGATGGGAGAAGACGACAAATTCGTGGGGCTGGTGGAGCTGGGCACCCTGCGACAGGCCATCGTACAGGCCGACGAGCTGGGCGCCCTCCTGGTGGCACGGGATCTGGCGCGGGAGGACGTTCCCACCGTTTCGCCGGACCAGAACCTGGACCTCGTCAGCAGGATCTTCGGGGGGAGGGACCTCGAGGAGCTCCCCGTGGTGGATCCGGAGAACCATCGACTCCTGGGTTTCGTAGCCAGCCACCACCTGCTGGAGGCATACAACCGGGAGATCATGCGGCGGGACGCCGTGAGGAGCATCAGCGGAAGCCTGGAGGCCACGGCCACCTACGAGGTCATGCTGGGTGACGGCTACAGCATGGCTCAGGTCGAAGCGCCGAAGCACTTCGTGGGGCATTCCCTCAAGGACCTCGACCTCCGGGCTCGGGACGGGATCGCCGTTCTCCTCGTCCGGCGCAGCTCCTCCGAGGATGGAAAGCCCCACACGGAGGTCATGCCCGGACCGGACACCCGGATCGAGGAGGGGGACAGCCTGGTGGTGGTGGGAATGGCCGAGGCCCTGGTCCGTCTCAGGCAGCGAAGCCGATAACGGCGGTGGCGGAGAGCCGGCCCATCAGGCGCCGGCGGGCCCGACCTCCTTGGCCGAAGGCTCCCCCATGTCCACGAGCCCCCGAAAGGTGGCTCCGTTCTCCAGGACGATCCGAGGTGCCGCCAGGTCTCCCTGGACCCGGGCGGTACTGGTGAGGGTCACCTGCTCTTCTGCCCTCAGATCTCCCTCCACCTCTCCTTCCACGGTCACCACCCGGCCGGTGATGTTCGCCTTCACCCTCCCCTCGCTCCCCACCGTGACCGAGTGGAGCTTCAGGTCCACCGATCCATCCACCTGTCCCTGGATCAGGAGGTCCTCGTCGCCCTTCACCTCGCCCTTGATGGTGATGGAGCGGCCGATGGTGGCACGCTCCGACGACCGGCCCCCTGCCGGGGCGGCGTCGGGGGGCTTGGCGGCTACCCCCTGGCGGGGATTCATGGACACCGCCGACAGTGGCTCGTCCTTCTTCCACATACGCTCCCTCCCTGGCTCGTACGTGCGAGATCCGGCCTGATCAGCCGTAGATCCGAATGGGAGGATGCAACAAGCCTGCCAGCGGCGAGGAGAGCGTAACCAGGCCGATCCTCCGGGGCCGGCGCTCCAGGTGGGCGACATGCATCTGTAGCGATTCGGGGCAGATACCCAGGAATGGGGCAGGGGGAGAGCGGGGAAGAACCCCTGACGATCCCAGGAGGGGTGCCGGCGCCGTTGTGCGGCGCCCGAGGCCTCCGGAGAGGGCGTCCCGGGACCTGGTCAGCGAGGGAGCTGATCCGCCGTGAGGATCTCTCCCTTCTCCGCCCACCGGGCCAGGGTCACCTCTTCGGGCTCGAGGCCCAGACCCCAGACGGCATCCCTCACGACACGGACCTGAAGCCCCCGGGCCTGCATCCCGTCCACGGCGCCGGTGACGCAGACGTCCCGGGCCACCCCCACCACGAACAGCTCCAGCGGGCGCCCCAGCGCCTTGAAGAGCCCGTCGAGGAAGGCCTCGGTGGCCCGGTTCCCTTCGAATACGTCGAATCGGTTCTTGTGGATAAAGATCGATCGACCCTCCGACACGGCCCTGGACGCTAGCTTCCGGGCCTCCTCCTGGGACGCCTCCATCTCCAGGATGAGGGGATCCGCAGGCCGGATGGCGGGGACGATGAGGGCCCCTTCCCG
>JASFRP010000514.1:0-3677 GCA_050114895.1 Gemmatimonadota bacterium | reverse complement strand
TCCACTCTTACCCCCACTGCTGGCGCTGCGATTCTCCCCTCATCTACATGGCCCGGGATTCCTGGTTCGCCGCCACGTCCACCCTGAAAGACGAGATGCTGGAGGAGAACAGGAAGATCGGATGGCTACCGCCGGAGGTCGGGGAGAAGCGGTTCGGGGAGTGGCTGGAAAACAACGTGGATTGGGCTCTCTCCAGGGATCGCTACTGGGGAACGCCGCTCCCTGCCTGGGTCTGCGATCAGGACCCGGAGCACGTGGACTGGATCGGTGGCCTGGAGGAGCTGGCGAAGACTGCCGGCGGGCTTCCGGAGGGATTCGATCCGCACCGGCCCTTTATCGACGAAGTCACCTGGGCGTGCCGGAGATGCGACGGCACCATGCGGCGAACCCCCGGCGTAGTGGACGTCTGGTTCGACTCCGGGGCCATGCCCTTCGCTCAGTGGCATTATCCATTCGAGAACCAGGAGGAGTTCGAGCGACACTTCCCCGCGGACTTCATCTGCGAGGCCTTGGACCAGACCCGGGGATGGTTCTACTCTCTCCTGGCTATTTCCACCATGCTGGGGAGGGGATCCTCATACAGGAACGTGATGGTCAACGGACTGATCCTGGACGAGGAGGGCCTGAAGATGTCGAAGTCCCGGGGGAACGTGGTGGACCCCTGGGATGCCGTGAAGGAGCACGGTGCCGACGCCGTCCGCTGGTACCTGGTCACGGTCAGCCAGCCCGGCGCTTCGAAGCGTTTTGACGCCGAGGGGGTGCGGGAGTCGTCCCGGAAGTACTTCGATACGCTCTTCAACACCTACCGGTTCTTCTCCCAGTACGCGCGGGCAGAGGATTGGCGCCCGTCCGACGACGACCCGGCTCCGCAAGATCGACCCCTCATCGACCGGTGGATCCTCTCCCGCCTCAACTCTCTGGTGTCGGTGGTGGAGTCCGAGTTGGAGGCCTTCCAGGTCACCAGGGCTTTCCGATCTGCCGGGGATTTCCTGAATGACGATCTCAGCAACTGGTATGTCCGGCGTTCACGGGCCCGGTTCTGGGGGAACGCGGACACGCTTGATGCGAGAGCCGCGTTCAGGACCCTGTGGGAAGTCCTCCTGACCATGGCTCGCCTGGTGGCGCCCATCACCCCGTTCTCGGCGGACTGGATCCACAGAGCGCTGGACGGCGGGAGCGTCCATCTCTCGCGGTTCCCCTCTGCCGAGCCATTGCTGATGGACGAGGCGCTGGAAGAGGGCATGGAGGGGCTCAGGGCTCTGGTATCCCTGGGGCGGGCAGCCAGGGAAGCGGTCCAGATCAAGGTCCGGCAACCGCTGGGTCGGATGTTCGCGGTCACCCCGGGGGAGCTGTCCCTGGACGGAGAGCTCCTGGGCCTGTTGAAGGACGAGCTGAACGTGAAGAAGGTGAGCTTCCTGGGCTCGAGCGAGGAACTGGTGTCCCTGGCGGCGAAGCCGAACTACCGGGTTCTAGGCCCTCGTTTCCAGCATCTCACGGAAGCGGCCGCCGGCGCCATTCGGGCCCTGGACCCGCCCACTCTGGCGGCGTACCGGGAGGGGGAGCGGGTGGAGATCCAGGTGGGTGATTCTCGTTTCGTGCTGAACCCCGAGGAGTTGGACGTGGTGGAGGAGGCCCGGGGGGACCTGGTGGTACAGGGGGACGGCCGGTTCACGGCGGCGCTGGATCCGTCCATCTCCCCGGAGCTCAGGTCGGAGGGGATGGCGAGAGAGTTGGTGAACCGGATCCAGCGTTTGAGAAAGGACGCCGGTCTGGAGATCACCGACCGGATCTCTCTGGGGATCATGGGGCCCGGAGAGGTCCGGGAAGCCGCCGATTCGTTCCGGGAGTTCATTGCCGGCGAGACACTGGCCGTCGGTTTCGAGGTTGAAAGTGGAGAGGGGAGCCTGTCCGGTTTCGATGCGCATCGGGAGGTGGATCTGGACGGGGTCCTGGCGCACATTGCACTCTCTCGAGTGGCCCGGTGAGGGGGGCCCCTCCGGGGTATCCCGAGAAGGAGGCGCCCACCTCCGGCAGAGGAGGTGATTCCCGCCGGCTGACGGTGAAGGAGGAAGTAGACCGTCTGGACCGATACCTGGCGAAAGAGCTCGGCATGTCCCGATCCCGGATCGCGGCCCTCATACGGGAGGGACAGGTGTCGGTGGATGGCCGAGCCGCCAAGAAGTCCGAAGGGCTGAAATCAGGCCAGAGGGTGGAGGTTCACGTGCCGCCTCCGGAACCCGCGGAGGCCACGCCGGAGGACATCCCGGTGGACGTGGTCTATGAGGACGAGGCGCTCCTGGTGGTAAACAAAGCGGCCGGGATGGTGGTTCACCCCGCCCCTGGCCACCCGGACGGCACCCTGGTGAATGCCCTTCTCTTCCACGTGAAGGATCTGTCGGGCATCGGTGGAAGGCTTCGCCCCGGTATCGTCCACCGGCTGGACCGGGACACTTCGGGGCTCATGGTGGTGGCAAAGGGAGACCAGGCCCATGTAGCCCTTTCCAACGCCATCAGGAGGAGAGAAGTTCGTCGTGTCTATCGGGCTGTGGCCTGGGGTCATCTCTCGGAGTCTCCCACGACCGTGGATGCCCCCATCGGCCGGGATCCCCGGGACCGCAAGCGCATGGCGGTGGTTGAAGGGGGGCGTCGCGCGTTGACACGGTTCCGGACCCGGGAACGATGGCGAGCCGCGGAGTTGTTGGACGTATCGTTGAAGACCGGGAGGACGCACCAGATCCGTGTCCACCTGGCTCACCTGGGGCACCCCGTGGTGGGTGACCGGGTGTACGGCAGCGCGTGGTGGAAGGGGATGAGCGGGCAGGGACGAGGGTGGGCCCGGGAGCTGGACCACCGAGCCGTCCGGCAGCTTCTCCATGCCTCGGACCTCGGCTTCCGACATCCCCTCACGGGTGAGGCGATGCGGTTCCGGGCGCCCCTCCCTGGGGACTTTGGAGCTGTGGTCACCTGGGCCAGGGAAGACGCCGCCCGAGGCGCCGTCGGCCGAAATGGAGAGGCTCGAGAGGGACTCTGAGAAAGCGCACACATTCCATCGACCCGGCACACGGGTAGATTGCGGGATCATGGTGGATCTGGATTCACGTTTCACGTTCGACAACTTCGTCGTCGGACCGGCGAACCGGCTGGCTTCGGCCGCGGCCCGCCGGGCGGCGGAGAATCCCGGTACCAGCTATAACCCTCTTTTCATCTACTCCGCCTCAGGGCTCGGAAAGACCCATATCCTCGGTGCCATCGCGAATCAGGTAAGCAAGAATCACCCTGAGAAGACCGTGGCCTACCAGACCCTCGAGGGATTTCTGGCCGAGCTGACGGAAGCCCTCGGGGGGCGGGATGGGGTTCGGAATCGTTACGACGGGCTGGAGGTCCTCCTCATGGACGATGTCCAGTTCCTAACGGGTCAGGCCCAGGCCCAGGAGATGCTGTTGCGCACCCTCGATCGCCTGACGGGGGCCCAGAAGCAGGTGGTCCTTGCCAGCGATCGTCCACCGAACGAGATCGATGGCCTGGACTCTCGCCTCCGCTCCAGGTTCGAAGGGGGGCTTCTGGTGGACATCGGTCCCCCGGAGTACGAGACGCGCATCGCCATCCTCCGCAGGCAGGCCGAGGCCCGGGGCCAGAAGCTTAGCGCCGGAGTGGCCGAGGTCATCGGCCGCATTCCC
>JASFRP010000513.1:0-3691 GCA_050114895.1 Gemmatimonadota bacterium | reverse complement strand
CGAGCCACCAGTCCCTGGGCCTCGAGGCGATCCATCACGTAGGTAACATTTCCTCCGGTGACCAGGAGCTTCTCGGCCAATTCTCCCAGCGAAAGAGGTCCCAGGTGGAAAAGGGCCTCCAGAACTCCGAACTGGGGCGCGGTCAGGTCATACTCCGCCACCTTGCACGCTACGGCCCGGGAGAAGGTCACGTAGCACCGTGCAAGGGAAATCCAGAGCCTGAGCGCTTGCTCTTCCTCAGGCGACCAATTCCTGGCTGCAGGTTCGTCGACCCATGTTCCCGCTGTCGTTCCCTCACTCACTGGCGCAACTCCAAGAGGAATGGCAGACATACCGCCTAGACACCATGAACCCCCCGGGAGTGCGACGGTTCCCCGACCGGAAAGGGGAAGGAAGAAGAGGTCCGGACTCCCAACGTCCCCGGACCTCTTCGTCCACCGCTCTGCCTCCATCTCCCGGTCTTCCAAGCGGACCGGGAAATGATCAGACGTGTATCGGCCGCCCCAGGGCGGCCAGGGCACCCTCCGCCACCCCCTCGGAGAGCGTGGGATGTGGATGCATGGCCCTCTCCATCTCCTCGACCGTCGCTTCCAGGTGCCGACCCACCACGAACTCGGCGATGAGCTCCGTGGCGTGGGGCCCCACGATGTGAGCCCCCAGAATCTCCGAGTACTTCCGGTCTCGGATGACTTTAATGAATCCTTCGGTGTCACCGGCGGCCACGGCTCGCCCGATCCCCACCCAGGGGAATTTTCCAACCTCGATCTCGTGACCCGCTTCCTCGGCCTGCTTCTCGGTGAGACCCACGGAGGCCACCTCGGGGTGGGCATAGGTGCAGTTGGGAATGTTGGAATAATCCACCGTGCCGTGCCCCTGGCCGGCGATATGCTCCACACAGACGATTCCCTCATGGGACGCTTTGTGAGCCAACAGAGGAGGGCCTGCCACGTCACCGATGGCGTAGATCCCCTCCACGTTCGTTCGAAGGAGCTCGTCCACCCGAATGAAGCCCCCCCGCTCCGAGAGCTCTACTCCCATCGTTTCGAGGCCCAGGTCCTCCGTATTCGGAACCCTCCCCACGGCCGAGAGCACCCGCTCCACCTCGAGGGTTTCCTCGTTCCCCCCCGCATCGGTGAGGGATAGCCTCACCCCGGTCTGGGTGAGCTCGGAAGCCTGCACCGTGGTGGAGGTTCGGATCGTCATCTTCCGCTTCTTGTAGCTCCGAGCGACCGCGGCCGAGGACTCCTCATCCTCCAGAGGCAGGACCCGATCCAGCATCTCGATCACGTGGACCTGCGATCCGTATGCATTGTAGATGTCCGCGAATTCCATCCCCACGGCTCCGGCCCCCACAACCGCGAGAGACTCGGGGGCCTGGACCTGAAAGAGCGCCCCCGTGGATGACCAGATCCGCTCCTCGTCGATCTCCAGCATGGGAAGGTCCCGGGGCCTGGATCCCGTGGCGATGATGATGTGGGGTGCCTCGATGGTCCTCCGCCCGCCGTCAGCCCCCTCTACCTCCACCTTGCCCTTCTCGATGATCCGCCCGACACCCTCGATGGGGGTCACTCCATTCTTCTTGAAGAGATAGCCAACCCCCTTGTTGAGTTGGTCGGCCACCTTTCGGCTGCGCTCGTGCGCGGGTCCCAACGCCACGCTCACCCCTTCCATTGTGACGCCGTGACCCTGTGCAACCTTCGTCTCCCGGACGAACGACGCACTCGAAAGAAGTGCCTTGGTGGGAATGCAGCCGATGTTCAGGCAAACGCCTCCCAGCTTGTCCTTCTCCACGCAGGCCACGCGAAGGCCCAGCTGGGCCGCCCTGATGGCCGCCACATATCCACCGGGACCGCTCCCGATGAGGATCAAATCGAAGCCATCTCCGTTACCGGCCAAGGTACACCTCGTAGTTCGTAGGTCAGAAGGACCTCATCTCAATGTCCTAGGTCCCGACAGCCAGCAATCCTGGACTGGAGAAGGTAGACGTCCTCCCCGGTGCTGGTAAACCCCGCACCACCCTCGTGAGGGGCTACCCGCCCATCTCCCCTTGTTCCCGGAGAGCGCCCAACCTCCACCGCTCTCGCCCACCGACCGGCCACAGGCCACCGTCGCCGTTCCCGACTCCCTCGGCGAGGCTGTGAGGAATTCCTTTGCGGGATCTGTACTCTCCTGCCTATCATTCGTGCGTTCGCCCTTTCGAGTGGCGTGGTTCGGACCCGACGCCTCGGATGGTCCGCTCCACGCTCATTCCCACTGAAATACCGACGGAGACCCATCATGTGGGGGATCATCATCCTCGTAGCCATCCTCATTGTGGCCGTATTTATCTACAACTCCCTGGTCAAGCTCAGGGAACAGGCCGACGCAGCCTGGTCCGACATCGACGTGCAGCTCAAACGTCGCCACGACCTGATCCCGAACCTCGTGGAGACGGTGAAGGGGTATGCAAGCCACGAGAAAGAGACGTTGGAGCGGGTCATCCAGGCACGCAACATGGCCATGGCCGCACAGGGGCCTCAAGCCCAGGGCGCCGCGGAGAACGTGCTCACGGGAGCCCTCAAGTCCATCTTTGCCCTGGCCGAGGCGTATCCCCAGCTACAGGCGGCCGGAGGATTCAGGGACCTCCAGGCCTCCCTGGCCGATATCGAGAACAGCGTCCAGAACGCCCGCCGCTATTACAATGCCGTCGTGCGGGATTTCAACACCCGCATCGCCCAGGTTCCGTCCAATATCATCGCCCAGGCCTTCCGCTTCACGAAGAAGGAGTTTTTCGAGATCGAGGAGGTGGAGCGAGAGGTCCCGAAGGTCGACTTCGGAGGGTAGTGGCTCCATCTGGTTGCCTCCGATTCTCCTTCCTGCCGCGAGCCCGTGGTACCGGCGGGAGGGCCGCTCCACGTTTCTCCGTGCCTGGCGGGCTCTTTGAGACTTTCGCCGCGGGGGTCCGGTCCATGAGACCTGGGGAAGGGGTGTTGAGATGACTCCACGGATTCTGCGTTCCACCCGCCGCCGGTCTCGCCTCTTTCGCTGGGCCCCTCTCCTCTTCGCTTGCTCCTCTCTCGTCCCCCGACCCCAGGTGGCCTCCTGCCAGCAAAGGAGCCTCGAGATCCAGGAGTTCAACGCCACCCTGCGGGTCGCGGAGGATGGGGGCCTCCGCGTCATGGAGGCCATTCGGGTCCGGTTCAACGGGAGCTGGAACGGGATCTACCGCTCCATCCCCGTGGAATACCGGACCCCGCAGAACTTCAGCTATCGGCTCTTTCTGCGGGTGGAATCGGTCACGGACGAATCCGGGCAAGCTTTGGAGACGGAGGTGAGCCGGGAAGGCACCTATCGGAAGCTGAAGATCTGGGTGCCTGGCGCCCGGGATGTCACCCGGACCATCACGCTGCGCTACACCGTTCCCAACGCCCTGAAGTTCTTCGACGAGCACGACGAGCTCTACTGGAACGTTACAGGCACCGAGTGGGATGTCCCAATCCACGCCGCATCGGCCATGGTGGAGCTCCCGGCCGGAGCGACTGGCCTCAGGGCAACGGCCTTCACCGGGGCGTACGGATCCGTGGCGCAGGATGCCCAGATCGAGGAAATAGAGCACGGATTCTATTTTGAGACCACGCAGGGTCTCCGGTTCCGGGAGGGACTCACGGTGGTGGTGGGCTGGGATCCCGGAGTGGTCTCCAGACCCGGCCTC
>JASFRP010000512.1:0-3699 GCA_050114895.1 Gemmatimonadota bacterium | reverse complement strand
AGGTTGATCCCCTTCCGTGGCAGCAGGGTGCCACCGCGAGTCACCTCCATCTCGGCCCGATCTCCTTCGGTCCCGAGACAAACCATCTCCAGAAGCCCGTCGTCGAAGAGGACGCGGTCTCCGGGTTTCAGGTCTTCCGCCAGGCGGGAATAGGTAGTGGGGATGGCGTTCGGCCCAGGGCTGCCCTCCGGGGCCAGAACCGCTTTCTGGCCCCGGGCGAGCTCCATGGGCATTTCCAGGGAGGCCACGCGTATCTTCGGCCCCTGAAGATCCATGAGGATGGGGACCGGGCGACCTACGGTATCGGCGGCGGCGCGGACGCCCTCCACCAGGGCGCGATGCTGGTTGGCATCCCCGTGGGCGAGGTTGACTCTGGCCAGGTCCATTCCGGCCCGTACCATCTCCGTCAGGGTCGAGTGCTGGGAAGACGCGGGACCCAGGGTACACACGATCTTTGTGCGGGGCATGTGGCGGCGAGGAGGGGGATTCGCGGGAATCCGGTGATGGACGGGGAAGCTCGATGACCCACCCCCGCCCGGTTCCCAATTAGGTACGCATAGAGGACCCCCGGGTTCCACTCCCGAGGTGTTTGGCTTAGTCTGGCGGGTGGTACGGGCGTAGGCAGGAACCAAGTGGAGCCGACGCGAGTAGTGGGGAGGGCGGTACGGAGCCTCCGAAACCCCATCAGGCATGCAACCTTGATGAAATACCAGCTCATCGATACGCCGGAGACTCTGGCCCGGGCATCCGAGGTCCTGGCCGGCGTTTCACGCATCTCCGCGGACTGTGAGGCCGCCGGTTTCCACCGCTATTCAGACCGGTTGTGTCTGATTCAGCTGTCGACCCCGGGAGAGAACCTGATCCTGGACCCTCTGGCCGTGGATGTCTCCCCGGTCCTCAAGCCCCTCCTGGAGGATCAGGAGGTCCAGGTCGTCATGCACGGGGCGGATTACGACATCCGCCTCTTGGATCGAGACCTGGGGATCGCCCTTCGCGGTCTCTTCGACACCCAGACCGCCGCTTCCCTCCTGGGTGCGCCGGCCGTAGGCCTGGCGTCCCTCCTCGAGGAGCACCTGGGAGTGAAGCTCCCGAAGACCCACCAACGGGCCGACTGGGCCCAACGTCCTCTCCCGACAGGGATGCTGGAATACGCCGCTGACGACACTCGGCATCTCCCGGCTCTGGCGGACCTGCTGGCGAACAGCCTGCGTGAGAAGGGCCGGGAGGAATGGGCGGCAGAGGAGTTCCGCGCGCTGGAGGGAATCCGCTGGGAGGAGGACGACACGGATCCAGTCACCCGGGTGAAGGGAGCGCGAGACCTCGGACCCAGGGTGGTGACGGCCCTCAGAGCGGCGTTGGCGTGGAGGGACGAGATCGCCAGGTCAAAGGATCGAGCTCCCTTCCGTGTCGTTTCAGAACAGGTGCTCCTGGGCATCGTGGTGGCGCGACCCGCCTCCCCCCTGGAGCTCGGAAAGCTGAAGGGGATGTCGTCCCACCTTGCCAGGGAGCACGGGCGTGAGCTCCTGTCCCGCCTTCAGGAGGTGGACGACATGGCAGAGGAGGAGCTGAAGCCCTTTCCCAGATGGAGGGGCAACGGTGCCGGGCGTCCCACGCCGGAGGAGGAGGCGTTGGCGAACCGGATCCGTGACCTGCGGACCCTCAAGGCCCAGGAGCTCGGCCTGGACCGGGGAGTCCTCCTCTCCAACGCCCAGATCACGGACATCGTGAGGAGCGACCCCGGGTCGCTGAAGGACTTCAGGGCCATACCCGGGATCCGCCGCTGGCAGGTGGAGATTCTGGGGACCGAGGTTCTCCGCCTCCTGAAGAAGAGATGATCCCCCGGGAAAGGACATAAAAGAAAAGGGAGCGGGGCCGGCGATGGGCCGGCCCCGCTCGCGCTTTCATGGCTCCAGGAGGAGAGAGGCTCCGGCTCAGCCGCCGTCTTCCTCCTCCTTCACCTTGCAGTCGATGCAGTACCGTGCGTGCGGGAGGGCGTCGAGGCGCTCGAAGCCCACTTCGGCCCCGCAGGTGTGACAGAGGCCAAACTTCTTCGGATCGTTGTAGAGACGACGGAGAGCTTCCTCGATCCGATAGAGATACCGCCCCTCCTTTGTGGCGAAGAGGGCTGCCTTCTCCCGCTCCATGGCCTCGGTACCCTGATCCGCCATGTGGTCGGTATAGGCCGACAGGGCCGAGTCACCGGACTCCCGGTCCGCTTTTGCCATCTCGTCGAACAGACCGAGAGCCTTCTGAGCCCTGGCCCGCTCTTGAAGAAGCCTTTTTTCAATGTGGTTGAGCTGCTTCTTGGTGAGCATCTTCGTCTCGAGAATTCACGCAAGTCTGTTGTTCAGTGCCCCCCCTGGTCCCTCCTCACGAGGACGGGGAGAGAAGTCCGAAGAATCGGAAGCCAATTAACTTAACCTTGACGCAGGGGGTCGTCCACCCGGACGTCCCGAGGCGGGGCCACCTCCCGTCACCGGCCCGGGCGGGTCCGTCCGGAGCCCCGATTCTACCAGCGAACCAGGGTGCTGGCCCAGGTGAACCCGGCACCGAAGGCCACGAGACACAGGAGATCCCCTCGCCGCAACCTCCCGGCTCGGACCGCCTCCGCCAGCGCGATGGGGATGCTGGCCGCGGTGGTGTTGCCATACCGATGGATGTTGTTGTACATGCGCTCCGGGGGGACACCCAGCTTCCGTCTGGTCCCTTCCGAGATCCTGGCATTCGCCTGATGAGCGATGAGGAGGTCCACGTCTTCGACTTGCAGGCCGTTGGCCTGAAGCGCTTCAAGGGCGACCTCCGGCATCCGGGTCACCGCGTTTCGGAAGACCTCCCGTCCATCCATGGTCGGCCAGACCCGCCCGTTGCGGATGTCCTCCACCGAAATCCAGGGGTGCTTGAAGGCCGAGCCCGCTTCGCACCAGAGGTCCCCGGCGTGACGGCCATCCGCATGGAGGTGGGTGGAGAGGACTCCCCTGCCCTCCTCCTCCCCGGCTCCCAGGACGGCGGCTCCCGCGCCATCCCCGAAGAGAACGGCCATGTCCCTGCCCCGAGTGGACACGTCCAGCCCGGTGGACTGGATCTCCACACCAACCAGGAGCACGGTTTCGTACTGACCGGTGCGGATCCAGGCATCCGCCACGGAAAGTCCGTAGAGGAAGCCTGTGCATTGGGTCCGGATGTCCAGGGCGGGGATGCCCGGGAGCCCTAGCTCCGCCTGGAGAAACGCACTCGTTCCCGGAAAGCCGTGGTCGGGGCTGAGGGTGGCCAGAATGATGGCGTCCAACTCGTCCGGGGCCTTCCCTGCCGCGTCCAACGCCATCTCCGCTGCTCGCCGTGCCATTCCCGCGCCGGTCATGCCTTCGCCCTCGGGAATCCAGCGCCGTTCCTGGATCCCGGTTCGCTCCTGGATCCACTCGTCGGACGTGTCCATCCACTGGGTCAGGTCCTGGTTGGTGATGACCCGGGGGGGAACATAAAAGCCCGTTCCGAGAAATAGGGTGTTGGGCACGATCTCATCCTCTCTTGACGGAAGAGGGAAAATTGGGCTCTTTCGGATTCGGAAACCTGCGTACTGTACACTTCATCGAGAGTCCCCGTGGAAACGATAAGCTGTCGCCGTTGTGAGAGGGATGCCCCCAGAATGGAAAAGGCACCGTTCCGGAATGCCATGGGTGAGCGGCTGCAGGAAGAGATCTG
>JASFRP010000511.1:0-3702 GCA_050114895.1 Gemmatimonadota bacterium | reverse complement strand
CGCCGTCGTCTCCGGCGGCGGCGTCGGTGTCGGCTCCGGGCGGCTCTCCTCCCTTGGCCGCTCCTCCTGCACCACCGGCTCCGGCTCTTCCGGCGTCGGGAGTGGCTCCGGCGTCTCCACCACCAGCTCCTGCTCCTGTTGGGGTTGAGGCGTCTCGGCCATCTGCGCAGGAGGCGGGGAGACGATCTGAACCTGAATGGCGACAAACTCGGAGTATTTCGGCGCGACCATCTGGGCGCGCCAGGCCGCCAGAAGCACCAGGGCGTGGATTCCCACCGAAGCCAGCAGGGGTCTCTTTCCCGGGCGTGCCTGTCGCCTCATCGTGCTCTCACTCGATCCACCTGGCGCTCTCCCGGAGACCCGGGCGGTGGGGTGTCTCCCCAACGGATGCATGCATTCACCGGCGCTCCGGAAGGGGTTCCCCCACCAGGGCGAAGGTGATCCCCTCGGTCTGCGCCACCGTGGCGATGACC
Source organism: Gemmatimonadota bacterium (assembly GCA_050114895.1). Classification (GTDB taxonomy): domain Bacteria; phylum Gemmatimonadota; class Gemmatimonadetes; order Longimicrobiales; family Gaopeijiaceae; genus JASFRP01. The sequence goes on along the minus strand of JASFRP010000511.1, from coordinate 3,229 downwards.
CGGAGGACGGGGCCATAGTCCGCCAGGGAATCCGCCTGGATATACACCATCTGGGTCCCGGCGGCTCTCATCATCTGAGGTAGGGAGCTCTCGAAGGCATCCAGCTCCACCTCCGTCCCGGCGATGTAGACCCGGTCTTCCCGGTCCACCGTCACGTAGAACGCGTCCTGGTCGGCTGTGATGGGCGAGACGTCCGCCCGGGGCACCTCGATCTCCACCCCTCCCTGGAGAGCCGGAGCGATGATGATGAAGATGACCAGGAGGGTGAAGGCCACGTCCACCAGGGACGTGACGTTGATCTCCGCTTTCACCGGGAGATCCTGTCGCCGGCTGCGGCGTCCGCCGCCGATCACGAGGGTACCCTCCACCGCCGTTGGAGGGGACCCATCGAGCTCCCCTTCACCGACTCGATCCCCATGGTTCTTATACCTTCCCTTCCCGTGCCAGCGTTCCGATGAACTCGCTGGAGAACCCCTCCATCTCTCCGGTCACGAGATTCAGCCGCCCCACGAAGTGGTTGTAGGCCATGACGGCGGGAATGGCCACCGCCAGCCCCGCTACGGTCGTGATGAGTGCCTGTGCCACTCCGGGAGCCACGGCTCCGATGTTGGTGGAGCCCGTCGCGGTGATCCCGAGGAATGCGTTCATGACTCCGATGACCGTCCCCAGCAGGCCCAGAAGGGGGGACACCGAGCCGATGATGGCCAGACGGTTCAGTCCCTGGGCGAGCTCGTCCCGCTCCTCGGCCTCCTCCTTCTCCAGCACCAGTCTCAGGGCCTCCAGTTGCGTGAGAGTGAGGCCGGCCGAGGGTTGGGAGCCGGAGCGGAGCGCCCCTGGTCGGAGCTCGCTGAAGAAGTTCACCCCCTGCTTGAACACCCGCTTGTAGGGCGACTCCGGAAGAGGCAGCGAGGCCTTGTAGGCGTCCTCCAGGGTCTGGGCCCGCTCCATGACCTCGAGAAAGCGGTCCCCGAGGCGCCTGACCGCTTTGAATTGACGCCATTTCCAGAAGATGATCCACCAGCTCAGGAGAGAGAAGACTGCGAGGATCGTCAGGACGATCTGCGTCGCCGGAGTCCCTCTCACGACCATGTCCCAAACCGTCGTGGGCGTGCGGGCTTGCAGGGCAAGGAGGGATGCATGCATCTCCGTCGCGCCGGCAGCGGCTGGAAGGAGGGCGACGGACACAGTGGCAACGGCCGTGCGGAGGAGGTTCCTCATCGGGCGGTCTCTCTCTCCTTAGCGATATGCTCATAGGTCTCCTGGAGGCCTTCCTCCAGGGTCCAGCGGCAAGACCAACCCTCGGCCTGGAGGCGTCGGGTATCCAGCGTGCTGTGCCGGAGCTCTCCGGGTCTCGCTCCTGCGTGGTTCCGTCCGGGGCGGTTCCCGGACACCTCCTCGAGAATGTCCGCCAGACGGTTCACGCTCGTCCCTCTCCCCGTGCCTACGTTGAAGGCTACCGAGTCCAATCCTGTCGTTGTTTCGGAGCCTCCTTCCGGAGCCGAAGGGAGCGGCAGCTCGGTAGCCACCATGTTCGCACCCACCACATCCCTCACAAACACGTAGTCCCGGGTCTGCTCGCCGTCCCCGAAGACGGTCAGAGGGGTGCCGGAGAGGAGGCGATTGCAGAAGATGGCCACCACTCCCGCCTCCCCGTGGGGATCCTGACGAGGGCCGAAGACATTGCCATAGCGGAGGGCTACGTATTCCATCCCGTGAACCCGGCGGTAGTAGTTCAGGTACAGCTCGCTGGCGAGCTTGGTCACCCCGTAGGGAGAGAGGGGGAGCTTGGGGGATGTTTCCGGCGTCGGCCTTCGCTCCGGCTCTCCGTAGACGACCCCTCCGCTGGATACCAGGACGAAACGCGAGGTCCCAACGTCCCTGGCGCCCTCCAGGAGGTTCAGGAGACCGAGGAGGTTCACCTGGGCATCATACTGTGGATCGTTCACCGAGACCCTCACGTCAATCTGAGCCGCATGGTGATTCACGACGTCGAATCGGACTTCCCGGAAGAGATTCCTGACCCCCGGGTCGCGGATGTCCATCTCGATGAAGGTGGCGCTCCGGGGAACGTTCTCCTTCCTTCCGCTGGAGAGGTTGTCCACCACCCAGACCGTGTCCCCTCGGGCCACATACGCGTCGGCGACATGGCTACCGATGAAACCGGCGCCTCCCGTGACCAGGACCTTGCGGGACGAATCGCTCATGTCACTCCAGAATGGCTGTGGCTTGCAGGGATCATTCCAGCTCCCACCGCCTCCACGTGTTGCGGGGAAACCGAACCGTCAGAGCCCGGAAGGCGCCCCAACTCAAGGGGAATCGGCTCCGATTCGGCCGAAAGATAAAGGAATGGCCCCGGCCCCTGAAGGGACCGGAGCCCTGCGGTTCGAGCTGAAACGGTACAACCGGAGCGATACAAGCCGTCCTTGCCGTTTCCAAGCCTCCCCTACTGCATCTTCTTGACCAGGTGCACTCTGATTCCTTCTCGCAGGACCGGATCCCCCACCGTCACGATCCGCGCGGATGAGACGTCTCCGTTGACCACCACAACCTGGAGTCGCGCCGCCTCTTCCCCGCTCCATCCGTTACCCTGGTTGACGAAGGCGGAAAACTCGTCTCCCGGCCTGACGCCCTCCGCCTCCCCCACATCCAGGAAGGCGACGGCCCCGATACCGTAGATCATCTGGTCCTTGGCGAAACCCACGAGGGTAGCGGCAAGGGCGCTCTCGACGGCCCGTGCCGAATCCCCCATCTGGATATCGTACGGGGGGGCCATCCGGAGACGTTGGCCCAGGCGAACTCGATCGAATTCGGCGCTGAGCATCGCCACCACGCCGCCAGCCTCCACGGCTGTGACCGCCAGGATCCCCGTGGGGCTCACGACCTGTCCAAGGCCTTCAACCGACCTGGAGATGGTGTAGGACTGCAGGAGGTCTCCCACCTGAAGGCGGACGCCTTCATCCAGATCCACCTGGAGGTGTTCGAAGAAGTGAGCCCGATCCCTCGGGGTGGCGTCCATGTCCACGGCGGAGAAACGAGCCACCGTAGCGATGCCGGCGACCTCCGCCTCCCACTCCTCGAGCCACGGCGTGGAGTAGACCAGCCCCCGGGGAACGGCGTAGAGGAAGTCGGCCGTGTGGACGGTGGGTGCCGAGAGAACAGACGTTTCGGGATCCACGTAGAAGGCCGTCCGGTCGGCAGGGGCGGGAACGGGGAGCTCGCACCCCCGGTC
>JASFRP010000510.1:0-3703 GCA_050114895.1 Gemmatimonadota bacterium | reverse complement strand
GTTCCGGCGAAGAGAAGCCCCGGGACCTCCTGGTCTTCCCGCACCACCCTCACCCAGTGATCCTCGGGGATGCCGTTCGCGCCATCCGTCAGCAGCTCCCAGGAGTCGCCATAGTCTTGGGTTCGGAAGATGTAGGGCTTCCAGTCGTCCAATCGGTACCGCTGAACGGCCAGGTACGCCCGTGCCGGGGAGTGGGGGGAAAGCTCGATACGGTTCACGGTGGCGAATCGAGGCATTCCGGGTGGTGTGATGTCGGTCCAGCTGGCCCCGTCGTCCCGGGTGATGTGGACCCGACCGTCGTCGGTCCCGACCCATATGGTCCCGGGTGCGTGGGGGGAGGGGGCGAGGGAGAAGATGGTGTTGAACACTTCCACGCCGGTGTGATCGCTGTGAATCGGGACTCCTGGGAAGTCCTGATGCTCTGGTGTGTTGGTGGTCAGGTCCGGTGAGATGGTTTCCCAGGTCATGCCCGCGTCCCGGGTCCGGTTCACGTACTGGGAGGCGTGGTAGACGATGGAGGGATCCAGGGGATCCATGACAATGGGAGCCACCCATTGGAATCGATTCCGGAGGTCTTTCGGGGCTCGGTTCTGGGCCTCGGGGTAGAGGTTCACGTTCCTTCGGACGTCCGTGGACACCACCATCCGGTTGATGATGCCGCCGTAACACCCGCTCCAGATGACGTCAGGGTTGTCGGGGTCGACGGCCACGGGCCCCACCTCGCACCCGGCAGCGTACTGCCATTGCTCCTGGGGACGCAGGTTGTTGTTCTTCCTGTGGACCAGAACGCTGATGGTCGTGTTGTCCTGCTGAGAACCGTAGATCCGGTAAGGATTCCCGTTGTCCACGACAACGTCGTACAGCTCGGCCGTGGGCTGGTTGTAGACCCCGGAGAAGGTGCGGCCGTGGGTCAGGGTCACCTCCGCGCCTCCGTCGTCGCCGATGACGAAGATCTCCGGGTCGACGGGATTGATCCACATGTCGTGGAGGTCCCCGTGATGAACCGGTATGAGCTCGAAGGTCCGACCTCCGTCGACGGAGCGGAAGAGGCGGGTATTCATGATGTAGACGGTGTTTTCATCTCCCGGGTCGGCGAATACGTGGTGATAGTAGAAGGGGCGGCCGGCAAGCTGGCTCTCGCCGTTGAGGAAGTTCCAGCTCCGTCCCGCGTCGTCAGATCGGTACAGGCCGTTTCCAGGCTCGGCTTCCACCATGGCGAAAACCCGGTCGGGGTTCGACCGGGAGATGCTGACCGTCACCTTCCCCACGATTCCCTGGGGAAGACCGCCCCCGAGCTTCTCCCACGTGTCGCCCCCATCCGTGGTCTTGTAGAGACCCCCCTCGGGACCTCCGGAGATGAGCGTCCAGGGCTTCCGCTCGGCCCTCCACATCCCGGCGTAAAGGACCCGGGGATTCGTCGGATCCATAGCCAGGGAAACGGCGCCGGTGCTGTCGTTGAGGAAGAGAACGTTCTCCCAGGTTCCACCTCCATCGGCGGACCGGTAGACCCCCCGCTCCAGGTTCTTCCCGAACGGGTGACCGAGGGCCGCGACGTACAGGAGGTCAGGGTCTCGTGGGTGGACCACAAGGGATCCGATGGCCCCTGACTCCGGGAGTCCGATGGACTCCCATGTCCTGCCGCCGTCCGACGATTTCCACACCCCGGTCCCCACCGAGACGTTTCCCCTTATGCAGGCCGAACCGGTTCCGGCGTAGATGACGTTGGGGTCCGAATCAGCCACATCGAGGGCGCCGATATTTCCGTTGGTCAGGTAGTCATCGGCGATGGGTACCCAGTGGTGTCCGGCGTCTTCCGTTTTCCAGATGCCCCCACCGGTTCCCCCCATGAAAAAGGTGTGGGGCTGCCCGGCGATTCCCGTCACGGCCGTGACGCGACCTCCCCGGAATGGCCCCACCATCCGGTAGCGCATTCCTTCGTAATACGACGGGTCGACAATCTGGTTTTCCTCTTGGGCCTCCAATGCCGGAGTGAAGGGTTGGGAAGCCGAAACCAGCGCGAGGAAAAGCGTGGCGAGAGCCTGAAACGTCCGGGGAACCGCCATGACCGTTGCCTCCGAGTGTTGACGGGGTAGAGGGAACGGCTAGGGTGGGGAAAGCGATACTCCGAGGCAAGGCTGGGCCGTCCGCTTGGAGGGGGGCGAGAATCTTCGAGCGCGAGCCTGGATACCTTCCAGTGGGCCCAGGGCCACATTGGTTCGGTGCCCCAGGGCCTGCTCCAGGCGCGGGGTCGGGGGAATTCCCGTGATGACGGAGTCCTCCAGATACACCCCCCGATCCAAGATGCTCTCTCTCTCCTGGGCGGTGGTCGGGGAAGTAGCGACGAGCTCCTGGCGGAACGAGGAATCGTCGTCTCCCACGAAACCAAACGGTTCTTCCGCAAGCTCTTGAAGGGACAAGGCACCGCACCGTGGTGGCTCGTGACGGACAAGCTGAGGAGCTACTCAGCGGCACACGGGAGTGTCATGCCTGCCGCAGTCCACGACACGGGAAGGTATGTCAACAATCGGGGCGAGGTCACAGCTGCCTGAGGACCCCACCATCTGGTACCGTCGAGAGGAGGGCGCCGTGGACCCTTGGTACTTCATCGCCCAGGTGGAGCCCGATGGAAGCTCAGCCTCTCACAGTACCGGGACGAGCCGCTAGCATCCTCCTCCCGTTCACGTGGCCACCCCCCACGCACCCGTCTCGGGTTCCACCAAGCCACCGTGCCGGACTGGAACGCCTGATCCGGTATTGTACGGGGCTACCGCGGACGAGACGCCCCGGGAGAGGACTGCGCGAAGAGTCTACCAACCTGGTGTCATCGATGGCCACGGGGGCCGCCGGGCCGTAGCTTGGCGCAGGGGCTCCCCTTGGTAGGCAAATCCCAACCACTCCGGACATTTCCATGAGCGAGACATCGGTGGGACCCAAAGGCAGGGAGATCTTCCAGGGACAGAGAGACTACATTTTCTCCTGTGTAGGCCACCTCTACAAAGAGCCGGTGGTCCTGGCCAGGGGTAAGGGTGCGAAGGCCTGGGATGCTGATGGAAAGGAATACCTGGACTTCTTTTCTGGTATTCTCACGACCTCGGTAGGCCACTGTCACCCACGGATGGTGGAGGCCATATCGGAGCAAGCAAGAACCCTTGGCCACACCTCAACCCTCTACGTGACAAAGCCCCAGGTGGAGGCAGCCAGACGACTGGCGGCCATCACCCCTGGGGAGTTGAACAGGATCTTCTTCTCCAACAGCGGGAGTGAAGCGATCGAGACGGCGGTGAACCTCGCCTGCGTGGCCACAGGCCGGCTGGAAGTCATTGCCCTTCGAGGGGGATATCACGGCAGGAGCACCCTGGCCACCAACCTCACGGGCCTCAGCTCGTGGCGGCCTCTGGCCTCGACCGTGGCCAACATCAAGCACGCCCGGGCTCCATATCCCTACCGGTGCGGTCACGACGGGCCCTGTGACGAACGGTGTGCCGAGAAGTACGCCCAGGACCTGGAAGAGGTCATCGCCACCACCACCAACGGCCGACCGGCGGCTTTCCTGGCTGAGACAATCCAGGGAGCAGGTGGCTACATCGTGCCGCCCCCGGGCTACTTCCAGAGAGTGGCGGAAATCATCCGGAGTGCGGGAGGCTACCTGATCATCGACGAGGTTCAGGCGGGTTTCGGCAGGACCGGAAAGTGGTTCGGAATC
>JASFRP010000509.1:0-3709 GCA_050114895.1 Gemmatimonadota bacterium | reverse complement strand
TGATCGTGGTGACCATCGGAAACCGGGGTGGGCATCCCGACCGGTCCAAGTGGTACCACAACTACGGGTACGGGAACCTCCGGGATTACGGCCTCGCCGATAAGAAAGCCGGCATCGAGCAGCTGGCGGATCGATTCGACTTCATCGATATCAACCGGGTGGGGATCTACGGGCATTCCGGTGGGGGCTTCATGTCCACGGCGGCCATGCTGGTCTACCCCGACTTCTTCAAGGTGGCCGTGTCCTCCTCCGGGAACCACACCAACGACGTGTACAACCGGTGGTGGTCCGAGACCCACCACGGGGTGAAGGAGGTGGTGGACGACGAGGGCGAGGTGAGCTTCGAGTACAGCATCGCCACCAACCCGCAGATCGCCGCGAACCTGAAGGGGCACCTCCTCCTCACCACCGGGGACATCGACAACAACGTCCACCCGGCGAACACGATCCGCATGGCCGAAGCCCTCATCAAGGCCAACAAGCGCTTCGACTTCTTCCTCTTCCCGGGCCAGCGTCACGGCTACGGGAACATGGGAGACTACTGGTTCTGGCTCCGGGCCGAGTACTTCGTGAAGCACCTCCTGGGGGACACCCGCTGGAACGCGGACATCCTCCAGCTCCAGGTGGAGCAGCCGAAGACGCGGTAGGGGAAGGGGACCCCGAGAGGTTTTTGGGGGGAGGGCCTGAGTGCGTAGGGAACCAGGGGGCGGGCGTCGAGCCCGCCCTCTGCTCTTGCCCGGCTCCGGTGACTGGCTTCAATAACCTGGAAAATCCTCTATTGATCTTCGGATCTTCAAGGATCGGAGACTCTGCCGGCTTCGACCTCTAACGAAGGAACCCCAACGGATCCGCATCCATCTCGGCTTCCCAGGTGGCCATGACGGCCTCCAGCCGTTCCACCACGTCCGGGAACCGCTCGGCCAGGTTGTACGCCTCTCCCGGGTCCGAGGAGAGGTCGTGGAGGAGGGGCAGCGGACCGTTGATGTGATTGACCAGCCCGCCCAGCCTCTTGTTCACCGGCAGAGGCCAGGTGTAGTGGCTCGTGGAGCGGAAGTACTTCCAGTTCCCGGACCGGACGCCCTCCAGCTCTCCCTCGTGGTAGAGATAGAGGTACTCGTGGGGGGACTGGCCCGACGCTCCCGTCAGGAGCGGCATGATGTCCATTCCGTCGATGATCCGGTCTTCGGGCAACTCGAGCCCCGCGGCGGCGAGGCAGGTGGGGAAGAGATCCAGATTGACGGCGGGAGCCTCGCAGACGGAGCCGGCAGGGATCAATCCCGGAGCCCTGGCCAGGAACGGCACCCGGTGTCCTCCCTCGAAGGCCTGCCCCTTCCGGCCCCTGAGCGCCCCAGGACTCCCCTGGTACCACGGCCCATTGTCGCTTGTGAAGAACACCATGGTGTCTTCCGCCAGCCCTCCGGAATCCAGGGCCTCCAGGACCCGCCCGACGCTCCAGTCGACCTCCTGGACGGCGTCCCCGTAGAGGCCGGCGGCGGACCGCCCCGTGAAGTCTTCGGACGCGGCGAGGGGACGGTGGGGGAAGGTGTGGGCGATATAGAGGAAGAAGGGCTCCTCCCCGGCGGCCTCGATGAAGCGGACCGCCTCCATGGTGTAGAGCCCCGTGAGGACGCTCTGGTCCAGGACGTCGGGGTCCACCAGCTCCTCGTTCCGGTAGAGGGGGAACGGGTGCATGTCGTTGCTGTAGGGGACCCCGAAGAAGGAGTCGAATCCGTGCCGGAGGGGGTTGAAGGACGGGTCGTGGGAGAAATCCCCCAGGTGCCATTTCCCCACCATCCCCGTGCGGTATCCCCCTGTCCTCAGGGCTTCCGCCAGAGTCATCTCGGCTGGGTGGAGACCCGCCGAGCCCTGGCGGGCGGCCAGGTCCAGGAGGCCGATACGCCCCAGGGCATAGCCGAGACGCACCACCGCTCTTCTTGCCGGGGGTTGGCCTTCGGGCTGGAGCGGGGTATCCAGCATCATCCGAACGGGATACCTCCCCGTGAGGAGTCCCGCACGGGAGGGGGTGCACACCGAGTCGCAGGCGTGGAAGTCCGTGAACCGGACCCCCTCCCGCGCCACGCCATCGATGTGCGGGGTCTCGATGGCCCGGGCCCCGTAGCAGGACAGGTCCCCGTAGCCCAGGTCGTCGGCGTTGATGAGGACGATATTCCGGCGGGGGCCCCGGAAGCCTGGCGAGGGCCGGACCGTGTCCAGCCAACGCTCCGGATAGGCGGGGGAAGGCCCCTTCCGGAAGAGGGAGTAGGCCAGCCCACCCCCCGCCAGGGCGGCGCCGCCCAGCGCGGCCCGACCGACGAACTTCCTCCGGGACAACCGCTTCTTTTCGTTCATGGTGGAGGGGCAAGATAGTCCCCCGTGGGAGCGGGGCAAAACCCGGACCCATCATCCGTCACCCTTTCCGCCCGGCCTCCCCGACACGATCTTTCGCTTCATGCCTCCGAGACCTCCCGCCTACCAGCGTTTCTTCGCGGAGATGAAGCGCCGGCGCGTGTTCCGCGTCATGGCCGTCTACGGCGCCATGGCTTTCGGCGTCATCGAGGCTGCAGACCTGATCTTTCCCAGGCTCGGGCTCCCGGACTTCACGGTCACCCTCGTCGTCTGGCTCGCGTTCCTTGCGTTTCCGGTGGTGACCGCGTTGACCTGGGCATTCGATCTCACCCCGGAGGGCTTGCGGCGCACGGAGGCGGCCCCCCCCTGGGAGCTCCAGCAGATCGTCGCGGCTCCGGCCCTGCAACGCTGGTCCTCGGGGGTCTTCGCCCTGGTGGGGATGACGGCGCTCCTGGCGGGAGCCTGGTTCGCCGGCAGGCAGAGCGCTCCTTCCCGGATCGGGTTCCCCGCCTCCGGACCGGCGCCGGTGCCGGAGTCCATCGCGGTGCTCCCCTTCCTGGATCTGAGCGAGGAAGGGGATCAGGCGTACCTCTCCGAGGGCCTGGCGGAGGAGCTCCTCAACCTCCTCGCGAAGATCCCGGAGCTCCGGGTGGCGGCCCGGACCTCCTCCTTCTCTTTCAAGGACAAGAGCCTCCAGATACCCGAGATCGGCCGGCTCCTGAACGTGGCTCACGTGCTGGAGGGATCGGTGCGGAAGGCCGGTAACGAGGTCCGGGTCACGGCCCAGCTCATCCGGGCCGACAACGGCTACCAGGTCTGGTCGGAGAATTGGGACCGGGAGCTGGACGACATCTTCGCCATCCAGGACGAGATCGCCTCGGCCGTAGTGAAACAGATGGAGATCACGCTCCTGGGCGGCGCGCCTACCGTTCAGGAGACGGATCCGGAGGCCTATTCCCTCTACCTTCAGGCCCGGCAGCTGGGTCGGTTGGGCACGCCCGAGGGGTGGGAGGAGTCGAACGCCCTCTACGAGGCGGCGCTGGCCATCGACTCGACCTACGCCCCGGCGTGGGCGGAGCTGGCCCGGAACTACACGAACCAGGCGGGGAACGGGGAGCGGCCGGTGGAGGATGGGTCACTCCTGGCCCGGGACGCGGCAATTCGGGCCCTGGTCCTGGACCCCGGCTACGGACCGGCTCACGCCGTCCTGGGTCTCCTGGCCATGAACTTCGGCGGTGACCTGGAGGCCGCGGCCCGGAACTTCAGCAGGGCGCTGGCGTTGGACCCCACCAACCCAGACATCCTCTCCACGTCGGCTTCCCTGGCCCAGAACCTGGGCCGAATGGACGAGGCGATCCAGCTG
>JASFRP010000508.1:0-3711 GCA_050114895.1 Gemmatimonadota bacterium | reverse complement strand
CCCGTTTGCGTCCCGTTCAAAGTGAACGGCAGTCCGGGTTCGGTACAGGTCACAGGGGGTCCACCGCCCGCCCCCCTGAATGTCACGATCAACGCGGCCGGCACCGCCACCCATCTCGGGCACTACTCGTCCTCGGCCAGCGTCGTGGTCACGTTCACGTCGCCCACGACGGCGGTTTTCGATGGGGGCGGGACGTTCATTGCAGCCAACGGCGACGAGCTCGACTTCACCTATACGGGCGACTTCTTCCCTGGCCCGGTCGCCGGCGGCCGCGGGGACTACGAGTTCGTGGGTGGGACGGGACGGTTCGACGGTGCGACCGGCACCGGCCTGTTCAACAGCGAAGACGGCCACACCACATTCGACGGTGACGTCTGTTTCGCTCGATAGATGCAGGGTCGAAGCAGAGGTCCGGGGTGTGCCGGGGTCGGAGGGCGCACTGTCCGGCTCACTCCACCCCGGCACCCGCGTGTCCCGCGCAATGCGCAAGCACCCGGCCACTCGGTCCCGTCCGCATCACGAGCCACGGTGCATGGGCGTCGAGGCACGAGCCGGGGCCGGCGCCCCGGACCTGAGCCACCGGATGCATCACACGCCCGGGAGTTGATCAGACGGTTCGGCTGATCAATGCTGAATGAGTGGGGGCCTCAGTTGATCCGCCACGGTCTCGACTCGTTCCCTGATCCTGCTCCTGGTTTCCTCGATCGTGCGGAGGATATCGCGGAAACGCGGGTCGTCCCGGAGGGAAGCCAGGCGGGGGTCGGTTGCCGGTGGGCCAATCAGGAGCGGTGAAGGGATCAGGCCTCGGTCGACTGCAATACGACAGTGTTCGATAGCTTCTTCCCTTCGTCCCTGGATGGCATACAGAACCGCCAGACCCCAGTGGACCTGGGGCCCTCCGGTCCCTGCGGCAACAGCCGTTGCACGTTTCTCTTCCTGCTCCTCGAGGAGCCGTTCGGCGGACGCAGTGTCCCCCCTGCTCATCAGGTCCAACGCAATGAGTTGCTGAAAGAGATCCCGGGAATCGAACCAGTCGAACTCGGGATGCTCTTCCAGCATCCGCCTGGCTCTGTCTGCGGCCGCAGGGAGGTTCTCCCTGGCCTGGATGAGGATGGACTGGGTCTGGGCGAAGGGACTTTCCGGCTCTGCCGCCAGCCAGGCCTGGCTGAGTGCCTTGGCGGTATCGGCCGCCCCCCGGTCCAGTTCGATCTGGATGAATGATGTGCGACGAAGAATCGCGACATCGGCCGTGTCGGATTCCATTGCCTCCATCCACGACATTGCCTCGTCCCACCGACCCAACAAGGAGTTGACCAGTGCCACCAGGAGCTTGGGAATCGGTTCGTGAGGATCCAGGCGGGAGCTTCGAACGCCCATGAGAAGTCCCTCTTCGTATCGGGCCAGCTCGACGTTCGTCCCGGCCAGATTGCCGATCGTCCGGGCATCACCCGGGGCCAGCTCCAGGGCCTTGCGGAAGGCTTCTCTCGAGTCCTCCTGCCGCCCCAGTTGACTCAGAGCCGTTCCCGTGGCGGCCCAGCCCATGGCAAGAAGGGAGTCCAGCTCGAGGGCCTTGCCGGCCAGTGCCAGCGCCGAGTCGGCCCAGATCATGGAGTACCCGATTTGCGGCCGGACGGAATACGTGCTCCCGAGGAGGGCGTAGGCCTCGGCGAACCCCGGATCCAACTGGATGGCTTCACGAAGGAGCGTATCGATCCGTTCGCTTGCGTCGCGGTTGGCTGCGGCCGCCGGCCGCAGAGCCAGGGCTCCGTCGTACAGATCGAGGGCCCGGAGACTTTCGGTTCCCCTTCCTCCGAGTCGCGCCTCCTCGGCCTTGCTCAGCCGGACCCCCAGCTTCCCGGCAATCTCGGCGGCCAGCTCGATCTGTAATGCGAAGATGTTCTCGGCGCTAAGGGAACGGTCGTATTCCTGGGACCAGAGATGGTCGTCCGTGGCAGCGTCGATGAGCTGGACATTCACGCGCACGCGGTGCGAAGAGCGTTGCACCGTGCCTTCCAGGATTGTCGCGACCCCTCCAAGCTCCCGGGCGATGACGGGGATGCTCTTCTCCGATTCGCGGTACTGAAGGACCGATTGGCGGGAGATGACGTGAAGGGACCCGATCTTGTGCAGTTGGGAGATGAGGTTGTCGTGAAGACCGTCCACGAAGACCTGAGTCGAGTCGCTCTGATTTAGATCCGCAAAGGGAAGGACGGCAATGCTGGCCTCGTCCGGGTCGAAGGTCCAACCTGCAGCGACCTCCACCCGACCCTCCTCCGTAAGGGACGGTAGCATCCACAGGACTCCCCCGCCGATTCCCAGCAGAAGGGCAATGATAACCAGTTCCGTACCGGTGACCCGTTGCTGGTCCTTCTCCCCGTGGTACCAGGCAACGACCAGGGCGACGAAGAAGCCGAGAAGGAGAAGGATGTGGATGGATCGCTGCACTCCCGCGGACAGACCCCAGGGTTCCGCCAGAACCTCGACACCCTGGAAGATCACGAAGGCGCCTGCCAGATAGGCGAGGGCCCACTGAACGAGCTTTCGCTCCTTCAATCGCCGTATGAAGTCGGAGTCGGCCATGGCGGATTCGGCGGAGTGCCTTCCTCGCTCCGAGAACGAATATCGGGAGGCCGCTTGGTGAATGCGACCCTTTTCTTGCCGATTGATTGGCAACCACTGGGAATCCGGGTGGCCGAGACAGAGAGAACGATAGATTGTGATCAGAGCCGCCTGAGTTTCGTGGGGCGGGTTACCTCCCCCAGCAGGATCTTCCCCAGAATGGCCTGGGCGGAGCTCCCCGTATGGGGCGGATCCCCCGTGAGCATCTCATAGACAACACAGCCGAGGGAGCAGACATCGGAGGCCGCTGTGGGGGTCTGACCTCCCGCCGCCTGCTCCGGGCTCATGTAGTAGGGAGTACCGAGACTCAGGCCGGTTTCCGTGATTCTCCCCTCCCCTGCCGCGCTCACCGCAAGCGCAATTCCGAAATCGCTCACCACCGGCTCCCCATCGTGGAAGAGGATGTTCGCAGGCTTTACATCCCGATGGATGACCTCGTGCCGGTGGGCGTGATCCAGGGCATCGGCCACGTGGCCGGCAATGCGAATGGCCTCCTTCACCCGCAGCTGTCCATCCCGTTCGAGCTTCTGTCTCAGGCTTTCCCCCTCCACGTAGGGCATGACGTAGAAGAGGAACCCGTCGGCCTCCCCGGAGTCGAAGAGGAGAAGAATGTGGGGATGTTGGAGGTTTGCGGTGGTGCGTATCTCGGCCAGGAAGCGCTCGGTGCCCATGACTGCGGCCAGCTCGGGCTTCAGGACCTTGACCGCCAACTTCCGGTCGGGCTTCAGGTCCTGGGCGAGGTAGACGGTGGCCATTCCACCAGACCCGATTTCGGATTCGATGGCGTAGCGGTCGGCGAGTGCAGCCCTCAGGCGTTCCCCGTGCTCCATATCGGATGCTCCGGTGGAGTAATCGGCCCGGCCCGGCCCATCCAGCCTCAGAGCGCATGATGATGATGCGGTTAAGGAATGAGCAAGCGCCAAGAGAGCGGATTGGCGGGTTTGAGTGACGCTGGTTCTGGCCTGGGCACCCCTGAAGACGGGGGAAGAAACGCGGGCTCTGGAACTTCTGGAGAACACCCGGCAGTGGTTGGCCGATGCCCAGGGAAGAAACTGGGATGAGGTTGGGGTCCTCAATGGGTTTGCCCTGGTT
>JASFRP010000507.1:0-3721 GCA_050114895.1 Gemmatimonadota bacterium | reverse complement strand
GAAGTGGACATCGGCGAAGCCTGGCCACCCTGTGCCGGAGGGCGCCGGCGTCGAGGTGAGCTCCGAGGGGATCTGGGCGGCGGCGGGCGATGCCAGAAAGAGAAGCCCTACGCCCAGGAGGACCCACAGGCGAAGCACGAGAAAGCCCGGGGTCCGCTCCGAAGGATTGCCGGTCGTGGACATGTCGTACCCTCGAGACAGGGGGGAGATGGCCGCCGGAGAACGATGGCGCTTACCCGGACAAGATGTGGGGCGGAGGGCTGCCGTGCGACCGTTTCCTGGAGGTGCACCAATGCGTTGACGGTCAGGTGGCCGGGTTCGCGGCCTTCACTCCGACCCCTCTTACGGGAGTGGATGGTCCGCTACGCCATACCCGACACGCTTCCCGGTTCGGCCCATGGCCGGTGAAACGAAGCCCATGGCCCGAGAGCCGAGGCCCATGGCCCGTGAGACGCGGCCTCAACGAGCCATGGGAACGGCCCGGCCCGGGGTGAATTGGGTGTTCGCCCTCCGCCGTTCAGGCCTCCTTCGTGAACCAGACGGTGGGCTCGCCGGCCACACCGGCCTGCTTCATCACCTCCTGCAGCCTGGAGGACTCCGCAAAGGCCTTCGCGGCGTCCAGGGTCTCGAAGTCGTGCCAGACCGTGACGTCCCTGGGGTTGTCGGTGGTCTGGAACACGCCGTGAGCCTTGACGCCCATCCCTTTTCGCTCCTCGTCGAATGCGTCGTAGGTCTTCCTCCACGCCGTGAAATCGGAGACCGGGTGACGCACGAACAGGCGGATCATGATGCTCTCCTTTCTCGTGTTCGTGGGGGGGCAGGCCGAGCTTCCGGATCCCGGTCCAGGAGTTTCCTGGAAAGCCCCTCCAATGGTAGATGCGGAGAAGCTGCGAAGGGGCGGCCATGGACTTCCCCTTTCCGAGCGCTGACCCACACGTGCCGATGCGGTGCACTGTGGCGATTCTGAAATGTGTCCCCGGTTGCCTCTCCCTGAAACCTTCTGGACGCGTCTCCGTAAGATGACATAGACAGTCTATATAGACCCTCCATGTCAGGGAGACGCTTCATGGGCGGCGTGCGCGCGGGAAGTCTCTACGGAACGCTGGAGATGCTCATCCTCCGGGCCCTGGAGCTGGCCGGGCCCATGCACGGCGTCGGCGTGGCGGACCACATCGCGGCCCGTTCCGGGGGTTTCTTTCAGGTGGAAGAAGGCTCGTTGTATCCGGCCCTCCATCGGCTTCAGGCCAAAGGGCATGTGGATTGGGAGTGGGTGAAGACCGAGGAAGGGAAACGAGCCAAGTACTACGAGATCACAAAGAGCGGGCGGAGAGCGGTGGAATCGGAGCTCCGGGGATGGCTTGACAGCACTCGAGCCATTCTCTCCGTTCTGGACGTTCCGGTGGAGGGCGTGCGATGAGGAGCGTCCGCCGGCGCAGACTCTTTCGCCTGGACCGCTTCGGCAAGCGGCTGGACGAGAGCGTGGACGAGGAGGTGCGCTTCCACCTGGAGACCCGCATCGAGCAGCTCATGCGGAACGGGCGCTCCCGGGAAGAGGCCCGGATCGAGGCTCTGGAGCAGTTCGGGGACCCCGGGGAAGTTGCGGAGCGTTGCCGCCGGATCGATGAGCGCGGAGTCAGGAGGCGGGTGATGGCTGAGCTCTTCTCCGACACGCTGGCCGACGTACGCTTCGCCTTTCGTTCCTTGCGAAAGGCCAGGAGCTACACGGTGGTCACCGTGTTTTCCCTGGCCGTGGGCATCGGGGTGAACTCGGCCGTGTTTTCGGCCATTCATGCCGTCTGGGTGGCCCCGGTTCCCGGGGTGACGGGCCAGAACCGGATCCTGGACCTCGTCGTCGTGGAGGACGGAGCCGACGAGTGGGCATGGAGCTACCCCGATTTTGAAGCGGTCCGGGAGTCGGACTCTCCCTTCGAATCCCTGACCGCCTGGACGGAGGGGGATATCACCGTTGGCGGGGAGGACACCGCCGAGAGGGTCCACGCGGCCTTTGCTTCCGCCGCGTACTTCCAGGTCATGGGTGCCGTCCCGTCACGCGGCCGCGAATTCCTCCCAACCGAGGATGTCGGCCCGGGCCAGCATCCGGTGGCGGTGCTGAGCCACGACCTCTGGCAGCGTCGGTTCGGTGGGAGGGAAGACATCCTGGGCCAGGTCCTCACCCTGAACCGGACCCCCTACACCGTGGTGGGCGTAGCTCCTCCGGGGTTCCGGGGAGCCAGGGTGACCCTGAGCACCGTTGAGCTGTGGGTACCCCTGGTTCAGCACCCCCGGATGGAGGGCGACGGATCCCTCTTCGCGGACCGGGACCGGTTCTCCGTTCAGGTGCTTGGACGCCTCCGCAACGGGGCCTCACGTTCCGAGGCCCAGGCCGCTCTTCAGACCGTCTTCGGCCGTCTGAGCGCCGAGTATCCCGAGACCAACCAAAACCGGACGGTCCGGGCGGACGCCTACGGGCGCTTCCCCGCCCAGAATCGGGTGTGGGACCTGGTGGCCGTGGCGGGTCTCTGGGGACTCCTGGGGGTGCTCCTCCTGATCATCTGTGGGAATCTGGCGGGGACCGCGCTGGCCCGCTCGGCAGCGAAGGAGCAGGAGATGGGGGTCAGGCTGGCTCTGGGATCGAGCCGCATCCGCCTGGTGCGCCACCTGATGGTGGAGGCCCTCATCCTGGCCCTGGCGGGAGGGTGCGTCGGGACCATGCTGGCCATGCTGGGGATGGCCTCCGTCTCCCCGCCGGACCTGGGGATCGCGGCGCCCGGGGTCACCTTCGAACCCGGTGGATGGGTCATGGCCATGTCCTTCGCCCTGGCCCTGGCCGCGGCCCTGACCTTCGGGTTGTTGCCCGCCATCCGGTTCAGCCGACCGGAGCTCGTGTCTTCCCTGAAGGACGATGCCGGCGGGGGAGGGAGGCGAGTGGGGAGGATCCAGCGGATCGCGGCGTCGGCCCAGACGGGGGCGGCCCTTTCACTCCTGGTGGTGGGGGTCCTTTTCCTCCGCTCCCTGAACCGGACCCAGGACGGCACCCTGGGATTCCAGCCTCGCGGGATGGTGGTGACGGACTTCCGGGTCGGGGACCTCTCCTCGCCTCTTCTGGATTTCTCCGAAGAGGGCTATCCGACGCTGGAAGGAGGAGGAGGCGCCCTCCTGGAACAGCTCACCGAGGCCCTTGGATCCCTGCCGGGGGTGACCAGCGTCGCAGTGGGAGACGGGTTTCCCCTGGACCGCAGCGGGAACTTCGGGCGGGTCGCTCCCCTGGACTGGCCCGACGAGGTCGAGAGCCGGGTGGCGGTGGAGTTCACCAGGGTCACGGAGGACTTCTTCCAGGTCATTGGCGCTCCCCTCCTCCAGGGTAGAGCGTTTCGCCCCGGAGACGACACGTCCTCCGAGCCCGTGGTGATCATCACCCGTGGGCTGGCCGATCGTTTCTGGCCGGGGGCGTCGGCGCTGGGGGAGCGGCTCCTCTGGCCGGCCGGGTCAGAGGCGGCGACCCCCCGGACGGTGGTAGGGGTGGTGGGGCCGGTGGCGTCCAGCCGAATCGCCGAAGACTGGCCCCAGGTTTTCCTCCCTCTGCGGCAGGGGTATACCCCGAATCTCGCCCTCGTCCTCCGGACGGTCACCGACGTCTCGGCGTTGGCGGACCCCTTCCGGGAGGTCTTCCGGTCGGTGGATCCGGGGCTTCCCCTCCCCCGCCTCCTCCCTGGAGAGGCCA
>JASFRP010000506.1:0-3733 GCA_050114895.1 Gemmatimonadota bacterium | reverse complement strand
AGCAAGGCCGGACCGGCACCGGCCTGGGAGTATACGGGCTGGGCCCGCGACTTGGAGAAAACGTTCAGTATGCCCTGGAGCTACGAGACCAGCTTGGTCTGTCAGCTGACCAGATCGCTTCCCTGAACGCACTTCAGGACGGGATTTCACGGGATGTGGAGCCGGTGGCAGCCGAGATCGAGACTCTTCGGGGCAGGTTGATGGCAGGCGAAGTCGATGGTGTGAGCGGCATCGACCAGCTTCAGGGACTACTTGTCCAGTACCAGGCCGCAGCGGCCCCATACCGAATCCAGGTGGAGACGATACTCACCCCGGCTCAGCATGAGACCCTTCAAACAGTCATGTGGAATTCCCGTCCCGTGTCGGGGCAGGGTCTGTATGGAGCAGGAATGGGGCTAGGGGTCGGTTTGGACTACGGGCTGGGGCTGGGTCAGGGCGCCGGGTTGGCTCGTCCCAGGGGTCTGGGAGTCGGGTTGGGACGAGGATTGGGCAGAGGGGCGGGGCGAGTTCTGGGTCGCGGAATGGGCCGGGGTCGAGGATTGCGTTGGTGGAGGTGATGGCGGGAGAAGAAGAAGGAGAGCGACCCCCAAGCTGAAACGCGGCGGCCAGCCCCTTGCCCGGTTGGCCGCCGTGTTCCGTTCTGGAAGCGCATTGTCGGGGAGATCTCTCAGCCGTCCCCCTTCCGGCACAGGATATGTTCGCAATACGGGTCTCCCTTCGGGATGGACCGACCGATTCGATAATCGAGGTCCTCATCCAGCGTTTGCACGAGGGTCTTCTCCATGCAGGTGTGGGCTTCACAGACCTCGGGAAAGGAAAAGGGATAAGGACATCGGCTCACGGAGATGATCAATCTCTCCTCTGAAAACTCGGGCACGCTCCAGTCGTCACTCACCATGTCGAACACCCGCAAGAGATACCTTCCAACCTCGGCTACCCCCTTCAATCCCCCCTTCTTCTTCACGTTCCTGCCGATGCTGGCTCCATACTCGGTGCTTACCTGGCGGATGAGGTCCAGGCCTTCCTGGCCAAATCGCTCGTACATGGCTTCGTAGATCCCGCAAAGGCGTCTCATGTAGCCACGGACGGCCCGGTGGTATTTCTCTTCGACCGTCAGCCTCTCAAAATCCAGCTCCGGTGGAAGTGTCGTGGTCATGACGACGGCTCCTCCCAGAAGAATGGAGAAGGAAAATCCGGTTCAGGCTTCGATCCTCAGCGAGACCTTGGTGACGTGAGGGCCGAAGTACCGCATTCCGCCCCCTTCCGAGACGATCCGCAGAATTGATTCAGGATCCTGCACCACCACGCCGGAGAGAAGCGTCACTCTGTTGGGGACAAACGCCGCCTCCAGAAGAGGAGTCGACGCGCCGAGAATCACCACCTCGCGACAGTCCGCGGCTGCCTCCAGCAGTCCGTCCACGGTATGATTGATGATGCTGGTCGCCGTGATCAGCGCCACCTGGCACCGGGGAAGGTGATCCACCGCTTCCACCCAGGGACGCGTGAGGCGGGAGGGGGTTGAGACCTTCTCGAACACGGTCAGGCTCCCGACCCTCTCCCGGAGGGTCTCCACGAGTGGTCCGAAATACCCCACCATACCGACATGGTCGTCGCCTCGCAGCTCGAAGTGCCTCAAGACGTCTCCCTCGTGCAGGCCAGGGCGTCCCACATTGACGAGGGCGTTGGCACAGGCCAGGCCGACGGCAGCCTCGATGGGATCGTCGGACGGGAGCAAGGCCAACAAATCGGAGGTATGCCTTCCGGCAATCGGACGGAGCTTGCGGAATACCGAACACCCCCCCCGGGCCTCTTCCCGGAAGGTATAGGCGACCCCTCCTCGATGATCTTCCAAGACGACGGCCGTATACCCCAACCCGATGCGGACATCCGAGATCCGTGCACCGTCGTCTCGCTCAAGGAGGGTCTTCGCGATCCTCGAGGCGGTGTTCGGAGGGAAATGCATAGGGCGCTCTTGTCGCTTCCGAGAAATCCTGCCATGGGTCCTGGCCTGCTTAGCTTACCGACTTTCCCCGCCATCGGTCCAGCCGAGGCCTCTCCCGCCTTGAGCGGAGTCTCCTCCCTCTTCCCTGAAAAGTCCTGGACAGACGGGGCGCGTTGACCCTGGTGCGAGGGTCGCGTACTCTACCTTCCGAGGGTTCCAGGGCGTCCTCAGCGGATTGCCCTCGAGACCGTGGCTGCTCTTCGTGCAAGGGGGTCAGCGCGGTGGAGGTCCGGGGCGCCGAGAAAGGAGATTCTCTGTGGAAGAAGCTGGTTGTGCCCGACCCACCGGAGGGCCCGTCGGTGAGCCATCACGGGGGAAGGAAGTCGAGCAGGTTCATTCACCTGAAAATGGAGAGCGGGCCATGATCAGGGTGGGCCAGAAGGCGCCGGACTTCAACGCACCGGCATATCACGAAGGAAAGTTCACATCCGTCACGCTGTCGGATTTTCTGGGGAAGTGGGTCGTCCTTTGTTTCTATCCGGGCGACTTCACCTTCGTCTGAGCAACGGAAGTGTCGGCGGTCGCCGACAAGGTTGGAGTCTTCCAGGAGATGGGCGTCGAAGTCCTCTCCATGAGTGTGGACAGCGTCTTCGTCCACAAGATGTGGAATGATGTAGAGCTGTCCAAGATGGTGGACGGCGGTATTCCCTTCCCCATGCTTTCCGACGCTGGCGGCAAGGTTGGGGAGGTGTACGGGGTCTATGACCCTGACGCCGGGGTAGAAACCCGGGGACGATTCATCATCGACCCCGATGGTGTGGTCCAGGGGTTCGAGGTTCTGACACCTCCTGTGGGCCGGAATGTGGGCGAAACGGTGCGCCAGATCCAAGCCTTCCAACTGGTCCGGGAAACGAAGGGAGCAGAGGCCACCCCATCCGGCTGGCGACCCGGCAAGTTGACATTGAAGCCGGGGCCGGACCTGGTGGGGCGCGTCTGGGAGGTCTGGAATCCGAAGATGGAGGACTGAGGTCCAGACGGAGACTGGGCCATCGGAGAGCAGATCCCGGCCGCGCTCTCCAGCGGTGCTCGGGATCTGAGCAGGACGCAGAAGGGGGGGGCGCCGCACGTTCGTGGGCGCCCTCCTCTATTCTATTCTCTTCGGAGCATCTCCACGGGACCCACCGCTGACATACGGAGGGGAAGAAGGGCCCTCTCAAATACGTCTCCCACCACCTCCGAGACCTGCCTATCCCCCCACTTCCTCCATCTGGATGAGAGCCTTTCTCAGCTCCCTGCTGGCTCCGAGACTCTCGAAGACAGTCTGGACCCGTCGGAGCTCCCTACGGGCTCCTTCTCCATCCCCGATCTCCCACAGTCGACCGGCTAGCTGCCGCCTCAGCCGCGCAGCGTCGTATACCATGGGAATCCTCTCCAAGAGCTCCGCGGCAGGAGGGAGCAGGCGAGCTGCCTTGGCGGAATCCCCGCGGTGCCAGGCGACAATGGCCTCCCCCGCGGTGCCCCAGGCCCGGGCGAGGTCATGATCCAGATCATTCCCACAGGTGCGCAGGCGTTGCGCGATCTCCTCGCCTTCCGCGGTCCGCCCCGCCTGGAAATAGGCCTC
Source organism: Gemmatimonadota bacterium (assembly GCA_050114895.1). Lineage (GTDB taxonomy): Bacteria > Gemmatimonadota > Gemmatimonadetes > Longimicrobiales > Gaopeijiaceae > JASFRP01. Next base: position 170 of record JASFRP010000506.1, on the reverse strand, counting down.
TCCCAGGAGGGGCAGCAGGCGATGAATCCCCCAGATGACGTACCCGGTCCGGTCGGCCACCTCCAACCCCGCCAGTGCGATCCGGATGGCGCCATCCCAATCTTCCCGGGCCATCAAATGGGAGGCCTTGCCAATGTGAGCAGGAACCACCGTGTGGACGTTCAAGAACT
>JASFRP010000505.1:0-3737 GCA_050114895.1 Gemmatimonadota bacterium | reverse complement strand
GCCACGTCCGCGGCGTGTACGTAGTTGCCCAGAACGTCGCCGTCGGCCAGACGGAACCGAAAGCGGCCCCTGAGGTAGAGCGCCACCATGCGTGTGGCGGCATTCGCGTCGTTCAGCGGCCCTGGGCCATACACCCGCGTCGGGTGCACGATGACGGCGTGTCCCCGCTCCGCGGCGAACCGCTCCACCACCTTCTCGCCTTCCCGCTTTGTGATCTCATACGGCGTGAGGCGCTGTGCCCGGGGCCCCAGGGGAGCGGGAGCGTGGGGCGGAAGGGTCAGGATGGTGGACACATGGATGAAGCGATGGACGTCCTCGTCGGCGGCCCGGTCCACCAGCGTGCGCACCGCCCGGACGTTCACGTCGTGATACTCGTCCGGGTCTCGGGACCATACCTTCGCGCAGGCCGCGAGATGGTAGACCTCCGAGACCCCTTCCATGGCCCGGGCGATTGCCCGATCATCCCGAAGGTCCCCGACGACCAGGTCCACGGCCTCCCGGAGATCCTCGTCCAGGCGCTGGACCTGGCGGATCAGGGCGCGGACCGGACGACCGTCGCTGACCAGACGCCGGGCTACGTAACGACCGATGAGCCCGGTGGCTCCCGTGACGAGGGCAAGACCGTTCACGCGGGGACGTCCTCCTCTTTGTCCCTGACCCCCGTTCCACGGCCACCGAGGGCGCGGGCCAACGGCTCCGCCAGCAGGAAGTTGAAGATCAAAGCCCACGCCACCCCGGCGACGGAGTCCACGAAGAAGTGGAACTGGGTGTAGGTCGTCGAGAGCATGACGCCGAGTGCCTCCACGGTAAGAAGGATCCCTGCCCACCGCGGGAGCCACCGCCACGCCAGAACCGCCATGGTAGCGGCGCCTGCCGCGTGGGAGCTGGGGAACGTACAGCCACGAGAGCTTCCGGCCTGCTGCGCCATCTGAACCAGTGCGTAGAAGAAACCCTCCGTATGGGGTCCCGGCGTGGGTTCCATGAAATAGTGGGGTCCGTCCACCGGAAACGCGATGTAGACGGCGAAGCAGGCCAGGTATGTGGCCGTCAGGCGGAATATCATGTCACGGGCCGCCGTTTCCCGACCGAGGACCGCCAGGACGATGGGGGGCACATACACCGACGGGTAGTAGGCATAGTAGAAGAAGTACATCACCTCCGAGATCCACACCGCGTTCATCCGGGGCAGCCAGATCTCGTGGAGGTGTACGCCGAACAGGAATCCATCCAGGGCGGAGATCTGGTGATCGATGCCCACCAGGTCCAGCGCCGGACGGACGAGGTCCAGCTCGATCCAGAACGCCGCCACGAAGACGAGGGGGTACAGCTGGCGCAGCAGGCGCATCCCCGCACCCGCCGACTCCGGGAGCCGCGAGAGCAGCCAGAAAAGCCCGACACCCGCCAGGTGCGCCGCCGCCAGCCACAGCGCGTATGAGCCACCACGACCCACCGAGAGCCAGACCCCCGCAAGGGCGAGATTGTAGCCCAGGAGGATCCGATCGACAGGATGCATGCGGGGATCGAGGGACAAGGTACCCTTCGCTAGCTCATGCGGTGTCATGGTGCCCGTGGGTGGGCCAACGTCGGAGCGAACGGTCCGCGGGATGGGTATTCCCATCGTTGCGCGGCCTCAATCTAGGAGCTCCGGGAATGCGCATCCAGAAACAGGACGGTGGGGCTGGAGGCTTCGAAGAATCCCGGCCCGACTCCCTCCCTCAGCTCTCATCCCCTATCTTGACCCCTCCGGCCCCCCCCGACCCCCTCCAGATGAGGTCAACGCCATGTATGCAGGGTTCGGCTTTCGCACCAGCGAGATCGGCGACGTGGAAGTGGTCTACCACGAGGGGCGCTACCATCTCTTCCACCTGGTGCTTCCCAATCACGACTACATCGCCCACGCCGTATCCGACGACGGTCTGAACTGGACGCGCGTCGAGAACGCCCTGTTCATAAGCGATCCGGGGAGCTGGGACGATGACATGCTCTGGACCATGAGTGTCTCTCCGGATCCCCATCGGGATGGCGGTTGGCGCATGTTCTATACGGGGCTGACCCTGGCCGAGCGGGGCCGGGTCCAGCGCATCGGCCTGGCCCGCTCCTCGGACCTGATTCGGTGGCGGAAGGAGACGGACGGCCATTTCCCCCTCCAGCTCCAGGGTCCCCCCTACGAGTATGGCCTGGACCAGGGCCGGAACTGGGTCAGCTTCCGGGATCCCTACTTTCTCCGGGCAGCGAACAACGGTTACCTCCTCGCCGCCGCCCGGGTAGACCGAGGCCCCGTCATCCGGAGGGGTTGCGTGGCCCTCTTCGAGGAGGTGGAGGAGGACCGGTTCGAGCCCCGGGCCCCACTCTTCTTCCCAAGCCGCTATGACGACATGGAAGTGCCGGTGCTGGTGCCTCTGGAGGGACGCTGGTACCTCCTGGGATCCATCCGGGAGGACGTCAAGGTGCACTATTGGTATGCCGACGATTTTCACGGCCCCTACCTGAACTTCTCCGACAACGTGCTCCTGCCCCAGGGGAATTATGCCGCCCGCGTCTGTCACGACGGGGACCGTTGGCTCGTGTGGAACTTCTTCTTCAAGGGAAAGGTGACGGACGGAGAGCACCTCCTCCCCCCTCCCAAGGAGCTGCGATGCGACGCCGACGGAGAGCTCTACTTGAGTAGCTTCAAAGGCTTCGACCAGCGGGTCAGGCGGACCGCCGAGTCCGGCGATCTCCTCCCGCTGGAGATCCTGTTCGGTCAGGAGTCCGCCCATAGCGAGATCAGGGACGGGGTGGCGCTCTTCGGCTGTGAGAGCGGGTTCGAGGCCTTCCTCCTCCCGGGTGAACACCGGGATTTTCGCCTCACAGGCGAGCTTCACATGGACGGAACGGGAAAGGCCGGCCTGGTCCTCCGAATCTCACCGGAGGCGGACGGATATTACCTGAGCCTCGACCTGAAGAAGGGCATCGCCCAGCTCCGTGGTTGGGCCACCCGCGCAGGCGGCACCGGAGAGGGAGCTTTCCAGTACACACCCCTCCAATCGGGCTACTACGAGCCCCACCTGGACCCCCACCCCTTCAGCTTGATCGCGTACGGCTCCTATCTGGAATTCTCCATCGATCACAAAGTGCTGCTCTCCCTGGCAGACGAGGGCTTCAGCGAAGGTAGAGTCGGGTTCTACACCGAAAGTGCGGGGTTGCGGATCCATGGCCTGCGCCTCGAGACGCTGGAAGTGCGGGAGGACGAGCCCTATACGACGCACGTCACCGAAGGTCGGGGGGCTCCCGGAAGCCGGGGGGAGTGATCAACGACTCCCGTCCATTCGTATATTCCTTTGAGTTCCGGGAGAGGGGAGAGGTACCGGAGTGCGATTTCAGGAGGGCGCAATGAGATCCAAGGCCCGCTTCGAGGAACGAACCGGCTACGCGTGGTGGGTCCATGCAGTGATGTTGCTCGTGGTTCTGGCATGCTTCACACCCCACTTGGCGGCGTTCGGCTGGATTCCCGGCATCCACAGGTCCCCGGACGCCGGCGCACCCCCTCCCCTTCCCCTCTACCTCGGTTTGGGCATTCCCGTCCTCTTCTATGGCCTCATGGGAGAGCTGCGGACTCGAGTCACGGACATGGAGATCCGCCTGGCCTGGGGAATGGCCGAGCTCATCCGAAAGAGGATTCCCTTTGGTGAGATCAGGGGCGCCAGGGCGGTGACCTATTCCCCCCTGACGGAGTTCGGTGGCTGGGGAATCCGGTG
>JASFRP010000504.1:0-3739 GCA_050114895.1 Gemmatimonadota bacterium | reverse complement strand
GGATGGTGAGCAGATGACTGAGAAGATGGGACTCTGGGGGGCCGTCTCCATCGCTGTGGGTACCATGATCGGTGCGAGCATCTTCTCGGTGTTCGGCCTCGGAGCCCGGATTGCGGGCCACAACCTGCCCCTGGTCTTCGTCCTCTCAGGAGCCGTCGCCTTGCTGGTGGCCTACTCCTATGCCCACCTGGGGGCCAGGATCGTCTCCAACGCCGGTCCCATCGAGTTCATCCTGAGGGGCATGGGGGATGGGCTGACTACGGGAGCCCTGAGCATCCTGATGTGGCTCACCTACGTCGTGTCCATCGCGCTCTTTGCGAAGGGCTTTTCCGGCTACCTTCTCCCCCTCCTCCACGTTCAGCCTACCGGACTCCACACCGCCCTGGCCGAACTGGGTGTCATTGTCGGATTCACGGCGCTGAACCTCCTGGGGACGGGTGCGGTGGGGCGCGCAGAAGTCGTCATCGTGGGCGTCAAGCTGGCGGTGCTCGGGGTCTTCATCCTCCTGGGCCTGAGGAGCGTCCAGGTCGCCTGGATCACCCCGAGCTTCGGCTCCGGCCAGGCGAGCGGCACGGTGAACGCCGCAGCGGTGTTCTTCCTCTCCTACATGGGTTTCGGCCTGGTCACGAATGCGTCGGAGAACATCCGGGATCCGGCGCGGAATGTCCCCCGGGCCATCTACCTCAGCATCGCCATCGTCACGGTGATCTACGTCCTGGTGAGCGTCGTGGCGGTGGGGAACCTCCCGATCCCGCGGCTGATGGAGGCCCAGGAATACGCCCTGGCGGAAGCGGCGAAGCCCTTCCTTGGCTCCCTGGGATATCTCCTGGTTTCGCTGGGGGCCCTCTTCTCCATCTCTTCCGCGCTGAACGCGACGCTCTACGGAGGGGCGAACATCGCCTACGCCCTGGCCAAAGAGGGAGAGCTTCCGGAGCTCTTCGAACGGAAGGTCTGGTTCCGGGCTCCGGAAGGCCTCTACCTCACCGCGATCCTGGGGTTGGTCTTCGCCGTCTCCTTCAACCTGAACGGAATCGCCTCCATCGCCAGCGCCGTCTTCATGGTGGTCTACCTCTTCGTCCTTCTCTCCCACTTCCGGCTCGCGGAGGAAGTCGGTGGACGCCGGAGTATCATCGGCGTGGGTCTCGGCACCATCGGCGTGGTGTTCCTTCTTCTCATGCGGTACCAGTGGGGCACCGACCGAGGCGCCTTCTATGCGACATGGGGCACGCTGGCGGGAAGCCTGATCCTCGAGGCCGTCTACCGCGGACTCACCAAGCGGGGCATCGTGACCCGGAGCTGAGCCCGTCATCGATGAGGCCAAGCCCATCTCTCCGAAGCTAGAATGGACGCGGCCGGTGCACCTGGCTCCGACGCATTCGGTGCGGGGGCCGCTTTCTTGCTCGAGCGGGCGATTCCTCGTTACCTTCCTTTAGGCCAGCTAAGGAGAGAGTCATGACGACCAAACGGGGCGATCTGCTCAGAGGCACCCTGGAGATGCTCATCCTGCGGAGCCTGGAGGATGGGCCCATGCACGGGTACGGCATCACGGAACGACTGCTGAACGTGTCAGAGGAATTCCTGTCCGTGGACGAGGGATCCCTCTATCCCGCCCTGTACCGGATGCAGAAGCGGGGATGGGTGACCTCGAAATGGGGCAGGAGCGAGAACAACCGAAAGGCCCGCTTCTACTCCATCACGAAGACGGGCCGGGCCCACCTCGAGAAGGCCACGGATACCTGGGCCAGGTTCAGCGACGCCGTCTCCCGCGCCATGGCAACCTGAGGAGGCACGGAGAATGAGGGCAGGTAAGAGCCGGTTTCGCTCGTGGTTGGTCCGGCTCCTCCTCCGGGACGACGTCGCCCGGCTCGAACGGGAGATCGAGGAGGAGTTCGACTTCCACATCGACATGAAGACGGCGACCCTGATGGAGAGGGGGATGGACCCCGGTGCGGCTCGGGCTCTGGCCGAGGAGTGTTTCGGGGACTCCCGCACCCTCCTCCGCTCGGGGGTCAGGAACCTCTCCAGCGCCCGCAGGACCGCAAAGCGCCAGTTCCGGAGGCAGTGGCTCGGGCAGGACATCGTAGACGGAGGGCGGCGCCTCGCCAGGCACCCGGGATTCTCCCTCCTGGCCGCGGGCACCCTCGCCCTGGGTCTCTCCACCAGCACCGCCGTCTTCACCTACGTCAACGCCTACCTCCAGCCCTTCCCCGGCGCCGATACCGACGGAGTGTATGAGCTGTTTCAGAGCTCCGATCAAGTGGCGTTCGGGCCCATCTCCTACCCGGACTATCTGGATCTGGTGGACGGTGGGGAGGGGCGGTTCGAGGTGGCAGGGGTCGAGAACACGCAGTTTGCCGCCAGCGCCCGTCACGAGACCCTCACGGAGGTCGTTTTCGGCCAGGCCGTCACGGGGAGCTTCTTCCCGCTTCTGGATGTGGAGGTAGGCCTGGGCCGCGGACTCTCGCCGGAGGACGACCTCCCCGGGTCGGAGCCGGCCGTCGTCATCTCCCACGAATACTGGCAGCGCCGCTACGGTTCGGACCCCGATGTCCTGGGCCGCACCCTGTTCCTGAACAACAACCCATACACCATCGTTGGCGTGGCCTCGGGGACCTTCCTGGGCACGATTTCTGCGTTCCGGCCCCACGTATGGATGCCCCTGGAGCAATTCAAGATCGTCTATTGGGCCCGGTCGAACATCGCGACGAACCGGGAGGGGTGGACCATGTCCCCCTTCCTCCGCCTGGAGCCGGGGACGGGGCATGCGTCCGCGGAGCGATTCCTGGAGACGTTCGCGGCGTCCCTGGATCAGGAGGCTCCCCTGGAGGATCGGTACCGAAGGTTCTTCCTGGAGCCCGCGACCTGGATTCAACCTCAGGTGAGGCAGGCGGAGCTCCCCACCACCAGGATCATGCTTGCCGCCGCGGCCGGCCTCCTCCTCCTGGCCTGCGCAAATGTGGCCAACCTGGTGATCTCCGCCGGCGTCCGACGGGACCAGGAGATGGCCCTCCGTTCCGCCATGGGGGCGTCCCGGTTCCGGCTGGTTCGCCAGCTCCTGGCCGAGAACGTCCTCCTCTCCCTCCTGGCCGGCGCGCTGGCGCTCGTCCTGGCGGGTCCTGCCGCCAACCGTCTCAGCTCATATTTTGCCCGACCCAGCGTGTGGGGGATGGACGTGCCGAGGGAGATCCACGTGGATCCGCGTGTTCTTGCCTTCGGATTCCTCGTGGCTGTCGTCTCCGGAGTTCTTACGGGGATACTCCCGGCGCTTCGCGCCTCGGGGCGTGATCCGGCTCCGGCCCTCAAGGCCGGAGGACGCTGGTCCTCAGGTTCCGGTGTTCGACCTTCCGGAATGAGGTGGGGCGCCCGGGACTTCCTGGTCTCCCTGCAGGTCGGTCTCTCCGTGGTCCTCCTCTTCCTGGCCGCGCTGGTCCTCAGGACGCTGGAGGCGGCCAGGAACGTGGACCCCGGGTTCGACACCCAATGGACGCTGGCCAGCTACGTGAGCACCAGCAGCATGGGAACACCGGTATCGGAGCGGGAGGCCTTCTTTCGGGACCTCATCGCCCGGTTCCAGGCGCTCCCCTGGGTGCGAGCCGCAACGGTGGCAGAGCAGGCGCCCCTCTCCGGCCACCCTGTCGCGGACCTGCGGGCCCTGGGTTCCGACGAGCCCATCAGGACCACCGTGGCCCGGGTGGTCCCGGGCTATTTCGAAGCCATGGAGATGGAGATCGTGGCTGGT
>JASFRP010000503.1:0-3739 GCA_050114895.1 Gemmatimonadota bacterium | reverse complement strand
CATGAGCCGGCTGAGGAAAAGCGCCACCAGGGTCCCCGCCACCACACCCAGGAGGGCCATGGCCACCCCCTGCCGGACCATCAAGCCCACGACGCTTCCCGCCTCCGCCCCCAGGGCCATCCGAATGCCGATCTCCTGGGTCCGGCGGCTCACGGCATAGGCGATGACCCCGTAGATCCCCACGACGGCCAGGGTGAGGGCTATTGTGGCGAAGGCCGCCAACAGCACCATGGCAAAGCGGGGTTGGGCCACCGAGCCGGCCAGGACCTCGTCCATGGTCTGGACCTGAGCCAGAGGCATGGAGGGATCCATCTGCCGGACCACCGCCCGGACGGGACCCAGGAGTCGAAGGGGCGGGCTTTCGGTGGCGATGGTGAGGGTCAGGCTCCGCTGGGAGGACCCGTTGATCTGGGCGTGAGGCCGGTAGAAGCGCTCGCGCACCGATCCGGTGAGGCCGTTGTGGGCCACGTCACCCACCACCCCCACCACCACCGCATCCTCACTGAAGACCCGGACCTGGGTTCCCAGGGGGCTCCGCTCCCCCCAGTACCGGTGAGCGAGGGACTCGTTGACGATGATGACCTCCTGGGCCCCCATTCGGTCTCGCTCATCGAAGGTTCGGCCGGCCAGGAGGGGGATGCCCATGACCTCCATGTAGCCCGGCGTGGCCCATTGCCACTCGGCCTGCGTGGATTCGTTCGGGCCCGGCACGTATCCGTTCACGTGCACGCCGGCGTCTCCCATGGTGCTGGCCAGGGGGAGAAGGCGAGCTGCCCCGGCCTCCCGTACTCCCGGAATCTCCCGCACCCGTCGCAGGAGTTCCTCGTAGAACTCCACCACCGACTCGGTGTCAGGATAGCTACTGGCGGGAGCGGTCAAACGGAAGGTCAGGACGTTCTCCGGGTGGAAACCCGGGTCCACCTCCAGGAGACTCACGAAGGTCTTGATCATGAGGCCCGAGGCCGTGAGGAGAATCACGGCCATGGCCATCTGGGCCGCCACAAGGAGGCCCTGCATGCGGGTGGAGACCGAGCCGGCCCCTCGGCCGCTCTCGTGGAGGGAGGTGGAGCGCCCCCCCTTGACCACCTTCAAGGCCGGAGCCGCACCGAAGAGGACGGCGGTGAGAAGGGATGCGCCCAGGGCGAAGAGGAGGACGGAGGAGTCCAGGGAGACGGAGGCGGAGCGGGGCACCGCGTCGGGGTCGATGGAGAGGAGGGTCCGGACTCCAACGCTCGCCAGGATGATTCCGGCAACGCCGCCCAGGAGGGCCAGAACACCGCTCTCGGTCAACAGCTGACGAAGCACACGGCCCCGTCCAGCCCCCACCGCCGTCCGCACCGCCATCTCTCGGACCCGCGTTTCGGATCGGGTGAGGAGGAGGTTCGCCACGTTCCCGCAGGCGATGAGGAGAACCAGGGTGACGGCGCCCAGGAGAATGAGAATGGTGCCCCTGGCACCTCCCACGATGTCGTCCTTCGCAGCAAAGACCTGGGGCGCGAATCCCCGCTCTGGGCCATACAGGCCCACGGGCTCCACCTGGGTCATGACCCGCTGGAGGTCCGAGCGGGCCTGCTCCACCGTTTCACCGTCCCGAAGACGGGCTACGCCGTAGGACCCGTGGCTTCCACCGCCACCGAGATCCGGAGCCGGAGATTCCAGGTCGACCCAGGCCGGGAAGAAGATCTCCGAGACCGAGGCGGATGCGTAATCTACGGGGAGGACGAAACCCCTGGGCAGGATCCCCACGACGGACCTCAGGTTCCCGTCGATCTCCACGGTACCTCCCACCAGGGCCGGGTCTCCGTCCCATCGCCGGTGCCAGGCGTCGTATCCCAGGACCACCGGGGGGAGGCTGTCCCGAGCCTCCTCCCAGGTGGGGGCCCGTCCCACCACCGGCTGGACCTCCAGGACCGAGAAGGTGTTGGGGGTCACGAATGCGGCACCCACCTGCTCCGGGTTCTCCACGGAGGTGAAGGTGGCGGTCCCCCGCTGGTAGAGCGCCATGTCTTCCAGGGTGCGGTTCTCCTGGTGGAAGAGCTGGAACTCCGGGATGGAGAGCCAGGTCTTCTCCGGGAAGTTGTTCCAACTCGCCCAGACCGTGAGCACCTCGTCGGGATGGCCATAGGGAAGGGGTTCCAGGAGGACGCCGTCCGCCACGCTGAAGATGGCCGTGGCCGATCCGATCCCCAGGGCCAGGGTGAGGATCGCCAGGGAAGAGAAGCCGGGGTTCTTCCTCAACGAGCGTAGCGCGAACTTCAGGTCCTGAATCAGCGTCTCCATCCAACCTCCGCCAAAGAACGATCTCAGCCACCGACCTGAAAGGGTCGCCAGGGTACGGGGCGCCGAGGCTCGCGCGGGTCGAAGGGTGACCACCACGATCCTCTCCGCCTCGGCATCCTCCAGGCACGCCAGGATCTGCGTCCCGGCCTGAACCAGGACGGCCTCTCCCTCCCTGGGGGCCCCGGGGGGCAGGCCGGCCTCTTCCAACTCCCGGATCCGGGTTGCGATCTCCCGCTGCACGGGCCGGGACCGGGCGTGGAGGGATCTCACCGCGCTTCGTGAGAGCTCGATCCGCCAGGGCATGGATGCGTGCCGGTGGGGGTCTCAGAGTCCGAGGTCCCGCCGGACCTCGGCCCAGGGGACCGGAGCTGCGTCCGCCATCTCCTTCAGGGCGGCCTCGAAGTCCCGGGCCTCCAGGAACCCCCGGAGACGGTCCAGAAGGGTGATGTCCTTCAAGGGCACGATGGCCACCAACTCCTTTCCGTGCCGGGTCAGAACGAACCGTTCCCCCCCGTACGCGGCTCGGTTGAGCAGATCGGCCAGGTTCTTCCGGGCCTCGGCGGTGGTGACCTTCTTCATGGGTCGACTCCGGAACCGGCGGAAAGGAAAGAGGGTTGGGGACAATTAAGCAGTTTTGTACAAAATGTGCAAGGTTCCCCGCCAGGATGGCACGGGGGTCTGGAGTGGGGCCTCCAGTGCCCTCACTCCGATCTGATGACTTCCACGGGGTCGACCCGGCTGGCGCGGAAGGCGGGAAGGCCGCTGGCGGCGGCGGCGACAAGACCCAGGGACACCCCTGAGGCGACCATGAACACAGGATTCAGGGTGCCGACTCCGTAAAGCAGACTTTCCAGGATTCGGGAGGCCCCCAGGACTCCCAGGAGTCCGATGCCGGCCCCAACGACGGAAAGGCTGAGGCCCATCCGCAGGAGGAGCCAGACCACCTCTCCCCGGGTAGCTCCCAGGGCGACACGGACCCCCATCTCCCGGAACCTCTGCCTCGCGGAGAAGCTCATGACGCCGAAGGTACCTGCGGCGGCCAGGGCCAGGGCTACCAGCGCGAACATCCCGAAGATTAGGGTGGTGGAAGAACGGCCACGGGCAGCCCGCTCGTAGAGATCCTGGGCGGTGAATACCTGAGTGAGGGGCCGGTACGGGTCCAATTCCGAAAGGGTCTGACGGAGTGTGGGTACGAGAGAAAGGGGGTCCCCGTCCGTTCGGATCGCCAACCAGCGGCTGGTTTGGAAGGGAGGGAAGAAGGGAAGGTACATGCCGCTTTCAGCCGGGATCTCGAGCCCACTCTGTCTCACGTCTTCCACCATCCCCACCACCACGGCCTCGAGCCAGGGGTCGGACGGAGCGTTCCCCCGGATTCGTTTCCCCAGGGGGTCCTCCCCGGGCCAGTGCCGGGCGACGAAAGCCTCGTTCACCACCACCCCCAGGGCACCCTCAGTCAGGT
>JASFRP010000502.1:0-3758 GCA_050114895.1 Gemmatimonadota bacterium | reverse complement strand
CACCTTCATCGACACCTACACGGAAGGGGCCTCCGGGCGGGTCCTGGACCTGGACGATCCAGAGCTCTTCAAATACCCGATAGCCAGCATCATCGAGGTGGGATACTGGAACCCCACCGACGAGGAGGTGCGGGGCCTCAGAGCCTGGCTCCTCAAAGGAGGGTTCCTCATCATCGACGACACCCGGCAGGACCGAGGGTACGAGTTCCAGAACCTGGAGACCCAGATGCGCCGGGTGCTTCCGGGCTATGAGATCCTCCCCGTGCCCACGGAGCACGAGATCTACGACTCCTTCTTCCGCATCGAGGACCCCCAGGCCCTCGTGCCCCCCTACGGGAGGCACGTGCCCGTCTACCTGGGAATCTTCGAGAACAACGACCCGTTGAAGGGCAGGATCATGGTCATGATCAACTTCAACACCGACATCCAGGAGTACTGGGAGTTTTCGGACGTGGGGTACTACCCCATGGACCTTTCCAACGAGGCGTACAAGTTCGGGATCAACTACCTCGTCTACGCGTACACGCATTGAGCCATCGGAAACCGACGCCCGGGGTGCGCGGCCGCCCGAGTCGCTCCCGAGCCCACCGCAGCCAGAGGATCACATGACGCAGGAATTGAAGCACGCCCAGAACCTGGACCGCGAAGACGACGTCGCCCTGGTGGACCGGATGAAGGAGGGCAGGGAGAGCATCATCCGGGAGGTCCGAAAACTCATCGTGGGCCAGGAAGAGGTGATCGAGCAGGTTCTCACCACCCTTTTCGTGGGAGGCAACAGCCTCCTCCTGGGTGTGCCCGGGTTGGCCAAGACCCTCCTCATCCACACCGTGGCGGAGGTCCTGGACCTGAAGTTCTCGCGCATCCAGTTCACGCCGGACCTGATGCCGTCGGACATCACGGGAACGGACATCATTCAGGAGGATCCCGAGACGGGACGCCGGGGCCTGAAGTTCGAGGCCGGACCCATCTTCGCCAACATCGTCCTGGCCGACGAGATCAACCGGACACCGCCGAAGACCCAGGCCGCCCTCCTGGAAGCCATGCAGGAGCACAGGGTCACCGTCCAGGGGACCACCTACGTCCTGGAGGAGCCCTTCTACGTGTTCGCCACCCAGAACCCCATCGAGCTGGAGGGCACCTATCCCCTTCCCGAAGCCCAGCTGGACCGGTTCATGTTCGAGATCGTCCTGGATCACCTTTCGGAAGCGGAGGAGCTCCAGGTGGTGAGGGAGACCACCGGCGTGCAGGAGCCGGCGTTCAACCACGCCGTGACGGGGCCGGACCTGGTGGCCTTCCAAAGACTCGTTCGCAGGATGCCTGCTCCCGAGCCAGTCCTGGAGTATGCCGTTTCCCTGGTCCGCGCATCCCGCCCCAGCCCCAACGGGACCTCTCCCGGCTTCGTCCGGGAGTGGATCTCCTACGGGGCCAGCGTCCGTGCGGCCCAATATCTCATCCTGGGAGCCAAAGCCCGGGCCCTCACGTCGGGTCGGATCAGCCCCGGGTTCGACGACATTCAGGCTCTCGCCCACCCGGTGCTGCGGCACCGGATCCTCACCAACTTCCATGCCGAGAGTGAGGGGGTGACCACGGGCACTCTCATCGACCAACTCCTGGAGTTCGTTCCCGTGCCGAAGTCGGGGATGTAGGTCGATGGCCTCGGTATCCACCCGCCCCGCATCCGGCGCCCAGCTCCTCCTTCCCGAGGTTCTGGCCAGGATCGACAACCTGGAGCTCCTGGCCCGGACCGTCGTGGAAGGGTTCCTCAATGGGCTTCATCGGTCCGTGTACCTGGGCCTTTCCCTGGATTTCGCAGAGCATCGTCCCTACATGCCGGGGGACGATATCCGACGCATCGACTGGCGCCTCTTCGGCAGGACGGACAGGCATTACGTCAAGCTCTTCGAGGCGGAGACCAACGCCAACTTCGTGGTGCTCCTGGACGTCTCCCGGTCCATGAGCTATGGCACCCATACGGTGACGAAGCTGGACTACGCGCGGTACCTTGCTGCCTGCCTCTCCTATTTTGCCCGGCGCCAGCGCGACCGGGTGGGTCTGGTCACCTTCGACGACGATGTGGTGGACTACATCCCCCCGTCCGCCAAGAACCTGGACCTTTGTCTGCACACGCTCCACCGGGCCCGGGCCGGCCGACCCGGCGAGCTCAGGAAGCCCATCCTGAAGGCCACGGAGAGTCTGAGAAGGAAAGGCATCCTGGTTCTCATCAGTGACCTGTACGAGACCGCCGAGGAGGTGGTCCGGGCGGTCCGGGTGCTCCAGAGTCCCGGTCACGACGTCATGGTCTTCCACCTCCTGGACCCGGCCGAGCTGGAGTTTCCCTTCCAGGGGGCATCCAACTTCCGGGACATGGAGACCGGAGAGGATCTCCCGCTGATCCCGGAGAAGCTCCGGGAGGGTTACAGGGACCTGGTTTCCGCCCACACGGCGGAGCTCCGGGAGCGGTTCGCCTCAGGGCGGGTGGATTACGCTTTGCTGGACACGTCGAAACCCCTGGACCAGGCCCTGTTCCGCTTCCTCCTCCACCGCGAGAAGAAGAGGAAGGCCCGCTGATGCCCCTCCGCTTCCTCGTTCCGGCCTTTCTCCTGGGCCTGGCTTCCCTGGTGATTCCCATCGTGGTGCACCTCACCCGGAAGAGGAAGGCGCTGGTCGTGGAGTTCCCGTCCCTCATGTTCCTGGAGCGGGTCCCCTTCCAGGCAGAGAGCCGGAGACGGATTCACCACTGGCTACTCCTCCTGCTCAGGGCGTTGGCGGTAGCCCTCATCGTGGCGGCCTTCGCCCGACCCTTCCTCCAGGACTCGGAGATCACCGCAGGCATGGCCGGGGGGCCACGGGAGCTGGTGATCCTCCTGGACCATTCCTACAGCATGGCTGTCGGGGATCACTGGGAGAGGGCCCTCGGGGCTGCACGGGACGTGGTAAGGGGGATGGGGCCCCTGGATCGGGCCAGCCTGGTCCTGTTCGCCCGAAACGCGGATGTGGTGATCCGGTCCTCCCTGGAAGGAAGCCGGCTCCTGGCGGCCCTGGACACCGTGAGGGTCAGCGACGAGTCCACGGCGTACGGCCCGGGTCTGAAGCTGGCCCAGACCCTCCTGGAGGAGGCCGATCTACCGGGCCGTGAGCTGGTGCTCATCGGTGATTTCCAGAGGGGGGGGTGGACGGGGGACGAGGGGGTCGTCTTTCCTCCGGGGACCGTGGTAACGCCGGTGGATCTCTCCTCTCCGGCACCGTCCAACCGAACGGTGGCGTCCGTCAGCCTGGTCAGGGAAGAGCGTGGAGGGCGGGACAGGGTGTACGCCACTGCCCGCCTCACCCGCGTGGGTGGGGAGGATCCGGAATCTCTTGAGACGGTTCTGGAGGTGGACGGCATGGAGGTGGAGCGCCGAAGCGTGACCTTGCCGGCGAACGGCGCCGCGACGGTGACCTTCGATCCCTTCAACGTCTCCCAAGACTTCACGAGAGGGTCCGTGCGCTTCGCCGAGGCCGATGAGCTGGCTCCCGACGACGTGTACTACTTCGTGCTGAGTCCCGGGCGGGCCGTGAGAGTGCTGGTCCTGGACCCGGCCGGCGGACGGGGAGCTTCGAGCCTGTTTCTGACCGAGGCCCTGTCCATCTCGGAGGACCGCGCCTTCGAGGTACAGGTCAGGGCGGGGGGTGGGATCTCCTCCGGGGGGCTTTCCGGGGTAGACGTTGCCATCGTGAACGACCGGCCCGTCCCCGGTGGGGATGCGGCTGCGGCCGTC
>JASFRP010000501.1:0-3768 GCA_050114895.1 Gemmatimonadota bacterium | reverse complement strand
CAGGGCTACGAGTCTGCTTCTCTGGATTCTCGACCAGGTCGTTTCCACGTCCTCTTCCTCGAAAGACCCGGACTCGGTGCCCCCGGGTCGGAGATCTCCGGCGTCGCCGCAAACCCTTCGCCCGTCGCTTCGCTCTCGGGAGGGCAGGGAAGGAGGGGGTGGTGGGGAGCCCCGGAGTCACACCGAGCTATGTGGGTTTAGAGCCCACACGATCCTGTTACGATCCACTCCCCACGACCCCCGAGTCCCTCGATCTGGCCAGGAGCCGATCTGGGACCAAGCTGATCCACCCCAGGTGGCGTGTCAATCGGGTTCGCGAGGCACAGCCTTCACCAGGGCGGATACCTCTCCAGGTCCATGGACCCGGAGCTTCTTGTTTGTGGGTTCTGCTCGCGATACAGTGTTCCAAATAGTGAAAATGGAATCCAATTTTTTCCGAGCCGGGAAGAGGAGATCCACGGATGAGCGATGCGATTCGGACCCGAATGGGGGACGGCGAGAGAATCACCATGTCTGCCTCCGAGCTCAAGGAGGAGATCCTGGCCGGGACCGTGGATGCCGCGGAGAAAGGGAGCGTCCCGCAACTCTCCGACGACGAGCTGGACGAGCTGTTCGAGATCATGGCCCACCCCGACCGGATGGTCAGCGTGGAACCGGGGAAGGAGGTCATCGTCACCGACGACGGTGCCACCATGAGCTTCTACTCGGGTCAGGAAGGGGGTGGGGTGGGGGTGCCCTTGAGCCGGATGCAGGCGATCCTCATCTACGAGCGGGCCTGCGGGGCGGACACGACGTCCATGGGCCACAGCGACTACAGCTACAAGCCCGTGAAGTCCATCGTCAACTTCGAGATGAACGAGTATTACACCGCTTCCCAGATGACGACCGCCCCCTTCTTCTACGGAGCCCAGCCGAACATGGGCCTGTACTACCAGCCCGACGGCCCCTGGCCGAATCCCGCGGACCTTCTGGGAAAGGGGGATATCGAGGGGGCCAAGAAGACCCAGGAAGACGCGGCCGAACATCTCCGGAAGGATCTGGGCTTCGTGGTTCGCAAGCTGGACAGGGTGGGGTGCGAGGGGATCAACTTCGATACGTCCGGATCCGCCGGGGATGCCGACTACCTGGCGGCCCTTCAGGCGGTGCGGGATGTGAAGAAGGA
This sequence comes from Gemmatimonadota bacterium, assembly GCA_050114895.1. Classification (GTDB taxonomy): domain Bacteria; phylum Gemmatimonadota; class Gemmatimonadetes; order Longimicrobiales; family Gaopeijiaceae; genus JASFRP01. The sequence goes on along the minus strand of JASFRP010000501.1, from coordinate 2,606 downwards.
TCTCCCTCATATGCCTCTGATCCTGGGAGCATCCGGGGAGTTCGTATTGGGGATGCACGGTTCGGTGGAGTTCGACGGAAAGCGCCTGGCCGGGATGTACCCCCACGAGCAGGTCGAGGTGGCGGAGGCTGCCGGTGCCGATATCGTCGGGATCGCCGTGAATACCAACACCAACGAATCGGTGGCCTGGAACCTCGCCCGTGCCACCACCTTCGTGAAGGCTGCCACCGCGGCTTCGGGCATCCCCGTTCATGTGAACGTGGGCATGGGGGTGGGAGGAGTCCCCATGATGGAGCAGCCCCCCATCGACAGTGTCTCCAGGGTGTCAAAGACACTTGTGGAGCTGGGAAAGGCCGACGGCCTCTAGATTGGCGTCGGCGACCCTATGGGTATGCACCTCTCGCATATCATGACTTCAGGGATGGGCGGGATCAGGACTGCCGGAGATCTGGTGGCCTGGATGCAGATGACGCGAAGAATGAGAATCGATGAGGCGAAGGAATACGTGGCCGGGAAACTCGGGGTCGATCTCATGGACCTGACCGACGAGGAAGTGATGCGCCAACTCAGGGAGGACCTGGGTCTCGGGCTCGTGACCTCGGTGTCGGGAAGCCCCAAGGGGATCCGGGCCAAGATGAAGATCTCGGAGCTCCTGGAGATCCGGATCAACTCGGTGGAGCTGTTCAAATCCCAGACCGGATATCCCGGATAGAGGGAAACGGATCATGTCAGCAGGTATCTACGAGAGTGCGACGCAGGCCATCGTCGCCGGGAACGCGGCCGAGGCCCTGGAAGTGGCCCATAAAGGGCTGGCCGAGGGGATCGATCCCCTGGAGCTCATCGAGAAGGGGTTCGTCCCCGGTATCAAGAGGGTGGGAGACCTGTTCGGATCGGGACGGCTCTTCCTTCCCGAGCTGGTCATGTCAGCGGCCGCCATGGAACAGGTCACCGGCCTCCTCAACGAGTCGATCCCCGGCGGGCAGGGGCAGACCCACGGACGGGTGGTCATGGCCACGGTGGAGGGGGACGTGCACGATATCGGCAAGACCATCGTGGTCTCCCTTCTCAAGGCGAATGGCTTTGCCGTGCTGGACCTGGGTCGCGACGTGGCGGTGGCGAAGCTCATCGAGGAAGCCGACAAGTTCGACGCGAACATCATTGGCACCAGTGCTCTTCTCACTACCACCATGGGGGCCCAGAAGGAGTTGGAGGAGGAGTTGATGAAGGCGGGCCTCAAGGATCGGTACAAGACCATGGTGGGTGGAGCCCCGGTGACCCAGCGCTGGGCCAACAGGATCGGAGCGGATGCCTTCGCGGAAGATGCGGGGGAGGCGGTGAACCAGGCGAAGGCGCTTCTCGGCATCGCATAGCTTCTCGGCATCGCAAAAAGGAGCTTCCCATGAACTGGACATTTGCTCTCGCCGTCCTCCTCCAGGTCCCGCCCCCGGCCCAGGCGCTGGCCCCCGGGACCACCTATGACCCGGCCATCCCCACCCTGGAGCAGGTGGTGGGCCATGACTTCAGGGAGGAGATTACGCCACCGGACGCCATCATCCGCTACATGGAGGCGCTCCGGGCGGCTGCTCCGGACCGGACTCGCCTCATCCGCTATGCGGAGAGCTGGGAGGGTCGTCCCCTGGTGGTGATGGTCATCGGGTCGGCGGAGCGAATGGCCAACCTGGATGCCATCAAAGAAGACCTGAACCGCCTGAACGACCCCCGGGGTCTCTCCGACGAGGATGCTGAAGCCCTCCTGGCCCGCCTCCCGGTGGTGACGCTCATCAGTCATGGGATCCACGGAAATGAGGCCAGCGGACCCGGCGCGGCCATGGCCGAGGCCTACCACCTCCTGGCCGCCCGGGGGGATCCCGACGTGGATCTGGTCCTCCGGGAGAGCCTGGTCCTCATCGATCCCATGGAGAACCCCGACGGACGGAATCGCTTCGTCTACCAGACCACCATCGCCAGAGCCCGCTGGCCCGATCCCGATACCTGGTCCGCGGAGCATGACGAGCCCTGGCCCGGGGGACGGGCCAATCACTACCTGTTCGATATGAACCGGGACTTCTTCGCCCAGACCCAACCGGAGGTCCGCGGGAAAGTCCGCGTGTACAAGGAATGGAAGCCCCAGGTGATGGCCGACCTCCACGAGATGGGCGGCAACTCCACGTACTTCTTTCCCCCCACGGCGCCTCCGTCCAATCCCCTGTACGGGGAAGCCCAGATCGCCCAGATGGACCTCTTCGGAGCCGACATCGCCTCCGCTTTCGACGAGCGGGGCTTCGCCTACTTCAACCGGGACACCTACGACCTCTTCTATCCCGGCTACGTGGACATGTGGCCCATGAGCCACGGGGCCCTGGGCATGACCTTCGAGCAGGCTTCGCCCCGGGCCCTGGTCCTGCGGCGGTCCGACGGCGACCTCATGACCTACGGCGATGGTGTGACCCACCACTTCACCGCCGCGGTCCAGACCATGGTCACCGCAGCCCGGAACCGGGACCGGATCCTCAGGGATTACCTGGCGTTCCGCCGGGACGGAGTCAGGGGAAGCGACCGGGGACCCGCCGAGTTCATCCTTACCGGCCACGATCCTGGAATGGTGG
>JASFRP010000500.1:0-3771 GCA_050114895.1 Gemmatimonadota bacterium | reverse complement strand
GTTATGGATTCGGCACCTATCTCCACTTCATCAGGGGGATGCTGAGCCGGGAGAACATCCTGGAAAGCAGGAAGGTGCTGGCCCGCCTCATCGAGGGGATCGAGGAAACGGATTCCGCCATCTACGTGGACACCATGATCAGTCCGTCCATGGCCTCCGCGCTGGCCCAGTGCCTGCAGGCGCCGGGGGTGAGCGGAATGGAGAACAACACCATTCTCTTCGAGTTCTCCCGCCACGACCCGCCCGAGGTCGTGGAGGAGGTCCTCGCCGGGTGCGCCCTGGCCTCCGCGCCTCGGATGAATCGCCTGATCCTTCGCCACGGAGACCACTTCTTCGGAAACCGAAAAGCCATCCACCTCTGGCTCACCTGGCACGACTACCGGAACGCCAACCTCATGATCCTCCTCTCCTACGTGCTCCTGGGGCACCCGGACTGGAAGGGGGCCGAGATCAGCATCAAGGCGGCGTTCCCCTTCAACGAGGTGGCGGAGCGGACGGCCCACCTGAACCAGATGATCCGGGAGGGACGTCTGCCTATCGCCGCCAAGAACCTGCAGGTCATCCCCACCGACGACCGAGTTGACTTCAACGCACTGGTGGAGAACCGTTCCTCGTCTGCGGACCTCGTAATCCTGGGATTCACGGAGGGGAGGCTCAGGGAGAAGGGAGGAGACCTGCTCCTGCGGCACCCCAGCCTTCAGGACGTCCTGTTCGTCTCGGCGGAGGAGACGATCTTCATCGAGTAGGGGGCGCACCTTCGAGGATGGAGCAGGACCTCGCCAAGGGGCCCCTGCCCGAGTTGGATGTCTCGAGTCCCTCCCGGAGCTCAGCTGCCGGATAGGTAGCGCTCAGGAATCGGCAGGTCGGGCCGCTCCGCCGTCCAGTAAATCGTCACCACCCACCAGCGTGTCCCGTCGTCCATGAGCTGGAAGGAGTTGATCCCTCGGGCGAAGGGCTCTGCATCCTCCAACGCCCGCTTGGACGCGTAGGCGCTGAAGAGGTGGACGATAGGCCCGAACCGTTCTTCCACCCTGCCGATCTCCGCCTCGAAGAACCCGTTCTCCAGGAAGAAGGCTTCGGCGCGCTCGGCGTACTCTTCGGGGGTCGTGATGTTCGCGGCGTACTCTCCCCCAGGTTGGACCCCGACGGGAATCAGGCGAGCGCCGGGGAGGAAGAGGGAGCGGAAGCGATCCCAGTCCCGGGCCTCACCGGCGGGTCCAGAGATGACGTCGTACACCGCCGCCACGATGGCGTCCACCGAAGCGACGTCCTCGGGGTCGGCCGGAACGTTCCCCCCTTCCCCCACCTGGGCCGTCGCCGGAGCCGAAAATCCGGCCACCAGGAGGAGCGGGAAGGAGAACAGGATCCGGATGCGCCTGGATCGTCGGGACGTACGGCCCATGGGGACCTCCTGATGAAGTGGGAATCTCGACAGAGTCTACAACCCCACCCACAGGGGCGCACCCCGGTTGATCCGGCTTCGGGGCTCCGGTATCCTTCAGGCGAAGCGCCAGGGGATCCCGGATTGAGGTCCCCCCCGACGTGACCGGTGCCTGAATCCTCGAGCCTCGGAGGGTCTCGGCGCCGGGCCTCCCCGGGGGGGCCGAAGCTCAAGCAGATGCCATCTCACACTCCTCGAGAAGACACCCCTCTGATGCAACAGTGGCGGGAGGTGAAAGCCCGCCACCGAGACGCGTTGGTCTTCTTCCGGGTCGGGGATTTCTACGAGCTCTTCTTCGGCGACGCCGAAGAGGGGTCCCGAATCCTCGGGTTGACCCTCACGTCCCGGAACAACGGGGCCGCGGCCCGGGTTCCCCTGGCCGGCGTACCCGCCAAAGCCCTGGATGAGTACCTGGGCCGATTGGTGAAGCTGGGGAGGAGGGTGGCCATCTGCGAACAGGTGGAAGACCCGGCCCTGGCAAAGGGGATCGTCAAGAGGGAGGTGGTGGAAACCATCACCCCCGGCACCATCGTCCAGGATGACCTCCTGCAGGCCAGGAAGAACAATCACCTGGTGGCATTGGCGAGGGGGATGGAGGATCACTGGGCGCTGGCGGCCCTGGACCTGTCCACTGGAGAGGTCGAGGTCCAGGAGGTGCCGGGGCAGGAGCTCCTGTCCGAGCTGGGCCGGTTCGAGCCCTCGGAGCTCCTGGTGGGCAGGGGGTGGGAGGAGGAGCTGACTTCAGGTGGAGCTCCCGCTTCCCTCGGGTCGCCCGTTACCACCAGGGATGATTGGCTCTTCGACGAGGCTCTGGCCAGGGAGGAGCTGGAGCGGGTGTACGAGGTTCAGTCCCTGGAAGGTTTCGGTTTCCACCTGTCCGATGGTGCCCTGGTCCGGGCCACCGGCGCCCTCCTCACCTACGTCCGTGAGATCCGCCCCCGGGGGGTGGATCATCTCCGCCCACCCCGGATCATTCGTGCAGGTGCCTCCATGCTCCTGGACGACATGACGCGGCGGAATCTGGAGCTCGTGGAGTCCATCCGAGCCGGGGAGGGGAAGACGCTTCTGGAGGTGTTGGACGATACCGTAACGGCCATGGGTGCCCGGCTGCTCCGAAGGTGGGTACTCAGGCCGCTGGTGGAGCCGGGGGAGATCTGGCGCCGCCAGGGCGCGGTGGAGGGGTTCTGCCAGGACCCGGATCTTCGTCGCTCCGTCCGAGATACGCTCAGGGGCGTGAGCGACCTGCAGAGGCTGGGGGGAAAGCTGGGTACCGGGCGGGTGGGGCCTCGGGACCTCCTGGGCCTGGCCAGATCGGTGTCATGCCTGCCCGCCCTGAAAGAGTTGGGGTCCGGTGTTCCCTCCGAACTCCTGGCCGACCTCCTGGCCAAGCTCGACCCGCTGGATGACGTGGGTGAACTCCTGAGGGCGGGGCTCTCACCGGAAGCTCCTCCGAACCTCCAGGACGGAGGGGTGATCCGAGAAGGATTCGACCCGGAGCTGGATGAGCTGAGGTCCGTTCGGGACGGGGCGCGTGACTTCATCGCGGGCCTCCAGACCAGGGAGCGGGAGCGGACCGGGATCGCCTCCTTGAAGGTGGGATTCAACAAGGTCTTCGGGTATTACCTGGAGGTGACCCGCGCGAACCTGGATCGGGTTCCCGAGGAGTACGTTCGGAAGCAGACCCTGGCCAACGGGGAACGGTACTTCACGCCTGAGCTGAAGGAGTGGGAGGAGAAGGTTTTCGGCGCAGAGGATCGGATCCTGTCTCTGGAAACGGAGCTGTTCGGTCAGCTCCGGCAGGCGGTGGGCCGGGAGGTGGCGAGGATCCAGGACACGGCGAGCCGGCTGGCGCAAGTGGACGTCCTTGCCGCCCTGGCCGAGGTGGCTCGAGACAGGGCATACGTTCGCCCCGACGTACACACGGGCTATCTCCTGGAGATCCGTGCCGGGCGCCATCCCGTGGTCGAGACCATGATGCCGGCGGAGGAGTTCATCCCCAACGACATCCGGCTGGACGAAGAGGGGAGGATCGTGATCCTTACGGGGCCGAACATGGCGGGTAAGAGCACGGTCTTGCGGCAAGTGGGACTCATTCAGCTCCTGGCCCAGATGGGATCCTTCGTTCCGGCGACGTCGGCGAAGGTACCGGTCTGCGACAGAATCTTCACTCGTGTCGGAGCTTCCGACTCACTCACCCGTGGCCAGTCCACATTCATGGTGGAGATGAACGAGACGGCGGCCATCATCCATGGGGCGGGGGAGGGAAGCCTCATCCTTCTCGACGAAATCGGCCGGGGAACCTCGACGTATGATGGGGTGTCCATCGCATG
>JASFRP010000499.1:0-3776 GCA_050114895.1 Gemmatimonadota bacterium | reverse complement strand
GACCTGTGGATGGGTGGCATCCGCGGAATGGAGGGTCAGAGCTCCGACCTGGCCGACCTGGCGGAGAGGGTGGCGGGAACGAGCCCGGAGTTGGATACGGCCCTCCGGGAGGCGAAAGAGGCTACCGATGCCTTCATCGCCTGGCTGGAATCCGAGGCCCCATTTAGGACGGGCCCTTCCGGCGTGGGGGTGGAGAACTACGATTGGTACCTGAAGAACGTCCACCTCCTCCCCTACACCTGGGAGGAGATCCTGTGGATTGCCCGCCGGGAGCTGGCCCGGAGCCATGCCGCCCTCACTCTCGAGGAAGAACGGAACCGTGGGCTTCCGGCCCTCACTCGCATCTCCACCCCGGAGGAGTACGATCGCCGCTTGAACCAGGCCGTAACCAACTACCTGGACTTCCTGGCCGACAACGAGCTTCTGACGATGTGGGACTACATGGACCAGGCCCTCCGGGAGCGTATCGGTTCCTTCGAACCCGTGTCCGGTCCTGACGAGCTCCGGGGGTTCTTCTCCGAGGTGAGTTACAGAGACCCCCTCACCATGAGGACCCACGGGCACCACTGGTTCGACCTGGCCATGATGGCCACGGATCCTCATCCGAGCCCCATCCGTGCCACACCGCTCTTGTACAACATCTGGGATAGCCGGGCCGAAGGGGTGGCCACGGGTATGGAGGAGTGGATGATGGACGCCGGCCTCTTCGACCAGCGGCCCCGGTCCAGGGAGCTCATGTACATCCTCATCGCCCAGCGGGCTGCCCGCTCCATCGCGGGCCTCATGATGCACGCCAACGAGTGGACACAGGCCCAGGCCTGCGAGTTCGCCTCCCGGTGGACCCCCCGGGGGTGGATGCCCGAGGACGGCGGCACCGTGTGGGGGGAGCAGGATCTCTACCTGGTGCAACCCTTCTACGGGGCCAGCTACCTGACGGGGAAGCACGAGATCGAGGCGTTCATGGCCGAGCGGGCCAATGACCTGGGAGACGGCTATTCCTTCAAGGGCTTCATGGATGATATGGAGGCCTCGGGCCTCATCCCGGTCTCCCTCATTCGATGGGAAATCACCGGGAGGGAGGATGAGATCCTGGCAATGACCCAGGGGCGGTGAGGGGAAGGCCGGTCAAGGACCCCTGAAGATCAAACCGGGGCTTTGAGCCTTTGGGGGGCACGGCGCAGTTCATGTGACACCTTTCCGATGGCGCGGGGATGGGTCCAGTCCCTACTCTTACCGACGTCTTCGGGCGCCGACATGGCCACATGCCGGTCTCGACGGAGAGGTCCGGGGAGGCTCGTTCCCACTCTCGAGCCGGGACCCCGGCGATACGTCCAAAAGCGAGGTTCGGCTTCATGAAGCGGAACAGGAATACATCCACAGATCACCGACGGTCCAACGAAGCTGCCGGGGTGGACGAGGATTTCGAAACCCACTCCCCAGCCAGGGGCATCGGCCTCTTTCGCGCGGTCTGCCTGGCATTCCCTCTCTTTCTTTTCAACCTCATCTCAACTCCGGCCATCCATGGGCAGGGAATCACGGGATTCTCAACAGCGGAGGGGGCTCGTCAACGCCGCATCGAGGCTACGCTCATGGAGTCCATTCAACCTCCCCTCATGGAGGAGTTGAACCGGGAGATGTCCCGGGAACCCCACGTAGCCGGGAGTGAGGCCCAGGCCCGGGTCAGGGACTTCATCTATCGTCGCTTCGGGGAGTGGGGCTTGGATGCCCGGGTGGACACGTATGAGATCTACCTGCCCTGGCCCACGGAAGTGTCGCTCAGCTTGTTGACCCCCCAGGGGGATTCGGGCCGGTGGGCCCGCCGTGACTTCGAGCTCAAGGAGGATGTGATCCCCGGGGATCCCACCACCGCCCTGGAGCAGTACCCCTGGGTGAACGGGTACTCGGGGGAGGGAGCCGTGGAGGCGGAGGTGGTCTATGTGAACTACGGGCTCGTGGAGGACTACGCCCAGCTGGACGAGGCCGGAGTCTCGGTGGAGGGAAAGGTGGCCCTGGCCCGGTACGGCCGCTCCTTCCGGGGCATCAAGGCTCGCCTGGCCGAGGAGCACGGGGCGCTGGGGCTCATCATGTACTCGGATCCGGAGGACGACGGGTACGTCCGGGGCGACGTCTACCCCGAGGGCCCCTTCCGCTCCGAGTCGGCGGTGCAGCGGGGAAGCGTCATCGGGCACTGGGGCGATCCGACCACGCCGGGGTGGGCCAGCGTGAAGGGCGCCGAGCGGCTGGATCCCCACCGGGACGGGCACTGGGTCCCCTCCATCCCCGTCATCCCTCTGAACTGGGGGGCCGCCCAGGAGATCATGGCCGGGGTACGAGGAGCACAGATCCCCGACGAGTCATGGCAGGGAGGATTGGCCCTCCGGTACCACGTGGGGCCGGGACCCGCCAAGGTGCAACTCACCGTGCATCACGATGACGGGTACCGGGACATCGGGGACGTCCTGGCCATCGTCCGGGGAAGCGAGTTCCCCGACGAGTGGATCGTCCTGGGAGGGCACACCGATGCCTGGAATGCCGGTTCCGGAGACGATGTGTCCGGGACGGCGTCGGTCATGGCAGCGGCCAAGGCCTTCTCCGACATGGTTCGTGGTGGGAACAGGCCCAAGCGCACCGTCATCTTTGCCGGATGGGACTGCGAGGAATGGGGAATCATTGGAAGCACCGAGTGGGCCGAGGACAATCAGGCCGCACTCCATGAAGGGGGTGTGGCGTATCTGAACCAGGACGGGATCGTGGGCGGCCCACGCTTCTCCGGCTCCGGGTCTCCCTCCCTGAAGGAATTCCTGGTGGAGACGGCCAGGGATGTACCCCACCATGACGGGGGTACGGTGGAGGAACGTTGGCGAAGCCAGCAGGGTGCGGCTCCCGATGCACCTCTCCAGTTGGGGGACCTGGGGGGCGGATCCGATTACGTGGGGTTCTACAACCACATCGGCGTTCCCTCCCTGGGCTACGGCTTCGGCGGCGCCTCGGGCATCGGCCACTCGGCGTATGACACCTACGCCTTCATGACCCGCTTCGCCGACCCGGGCTTTTACCAGCACACCACCAGCTCCCGGCTCCTGGCCGTCACGGCCCTCCGGTTGGCCAACGCCACCCTCCTGCCCTACGACTACCAGCGTTTCGGCCGGGAACTGGGCGAAATCGTGGCAGGGTTGAGGGAGGCCCCGGAGAGAACCGAGCGTGAACGGGAAGCATTGGCCGATCTGGAAGCGTCCTTCCAGGCCATGGAGGCAGCCGGTCAGACCCTCGCCATGGCCAGAGCCGCGGCGCTGGAGCGGGGGATCGACAAGGACCAGGCCGAACCTGCCAACCGTGAACTCCGCATGGTGGAGCGGTCCATGACCCGGGAGGAGGGACTGGTGGGCCGGCCCTGGTTCAAGAATCTCATCTTCGCCGCCGACTACGACAACGGCTATGCTACCATAGCACTCCCCACCGTCCAGGAGGCCATGAAGGCCGGGGATCCGGACAGAGTGCTCGGTGAGATCGCGGACCTTCGGGGAAGGGTGGACGAGGCGGTGGGGCACCTCATCGCGGCCATCGGCGAGATGCGGTGAGGGGAGAGGCGTCATCTCGTTTCCGTTTCGCTCTCCCTCGAATCTCTCCTGGGTCCGGCGGGATCGGCCGCCCAGGAGCCCCGCTGATCACGTTCTCCACCCCGTGGATGGTGTCGCAGGAAACCCGCGCTCCCGAGGGCAGCTCCGGCGCGCGGTCACACACCGCCGCCATGGCCGCGAGGAGCACCACCGCCGAGA
>JASFRP010000498.1:0-3790 GCA_050114895.1 Gemmatimonadota bacterium | reverse complement strand
CCCGGCCCCATTGGACCCGGCCCATCCCCCCGGGTCTACCGAGCCCTGGAGGCGGGTGGAGGATCCAGGGAAAGGGCCACCACCGTGGCTGAGGCTGGTCCCACCGGCGAGAGGATGAAGGAGGAGATCGTGCGGCCCGAACACCTTCTGAAAACGGAGCGTGGGGAGGCCGTCACCTTTCTGGAGGCCATCAGGGAGGCTCTCTGGGAGGAGATGGAACGGGACGAGACCGTCTTTCTCCTGGGAGAGGACATAGGAGCATTCGGAGGGGCCTTCAAGGTCACCCAGGGCTTCCAGGAGGCCTTCGGCACCCTCAGGGTCATCGACACCCCCATCTCCGAGGCAGGCTTCACGGGGGCTGCGGCGGGTGCGGCCCACATGGGGCTCAGGCCAGTGGTGGAGATGCAGTTCATGGATTTCATCGCCCCGGCCTTGGACGTCATCACCAACTACCTGGCCACCTCTCTGTACCGGGGAAGCGGGCCGCTGCCCGTCGTGATTCGGGGGCCCGTGGGAGGGGGGAACAGGGGTGGGCCCTTCCATTCCCAGAATGTGGAGATGTTCTTCTTCCATACGCCCGGCATCAAGATTGTCTATCCGAGCAATCCCTATGATGCAAAGGGGCTCCTGAAATCGGCCATCCGAGACGACAATCCGGTCATCTTCCAGGAACACAAGGGGCTTTATCGGGCGCCGGCCCTCAGGGAGGTTCTCCCAACGGGCGACTTCACGGTTCCCCTGGGGGAGGCGAAGATCGCCCGGGAGGGCACCGACCTGACCGTGGTGACGTATGGAATGATGGTTCACAGAAGCCTGGATGCAGCGCGGATCCTGGAAGCGGAGATGGGGGTTCAATTGGAGGTTGTGGACCTTCGTACGCTCCTCCCTCTCGACGAGCGGGCCATATTCGCGAGCGTGAGGAAGACGGGGAAGCTCCTGGTGGTCCACGAGGATACCCGGACCGGCGGGATCGCGGGAGAGATCGCCATGAGGGTGAGCGAAGAAGCCTTCGAATGGCTCGACGGCCCGATTCTCCGAGTCACCGCCGTGGACACGCCCGTCCCGTATGCGGGGACCCTGGAAGACCATTTTCTGCCGCAAGTCGAGGACATCGTGACGGCGGGGCGTTACCTTGCAGAGTATTGAGTCCGTCGTAAACTGAATGGATCGAGGTCGGTTCCCCGGTTCAACCGACGGGCCTGCACCTCCTGATAGCTGACCGGACGGAGAAAACCCTAGCCGGAGTGAGAAGCTTGGCACGTGTAGAGGTCCCCATGCCCCAGATGGGAGAGTCCATCGCCGAGGGCACCGTATCCCGGTGGCTCAAACAGGTCGGCGAAAGCGTCCAGCGTGACGAGCCGATCCTGGAGATCTCGACGGACAAGGTGGACGCCGAAATCCCCTCACCATCAGAGGGAATCCTGGTGGAGATTCTGGCGGCGGAGGGGGAAACGGTGGAGGTCGGCACGGTCGTCGCCTACATCGATCCAGATGGAGATGCGGCGGGCCTCGAGGCGCCAGCTCCTCCGGATCAGGCTGCTCCGGATGAGACGCCCCCGGAGGCGGCCCCCGAGGAAGTGCTCCCGGAGGTAGCCCCCGAGGAAGTGCTCCCGGAGGTAGCCCCCGAGGAAGTGCTCCCGGAGGTAGCCTCCGAGGAAGCGCCCCCGGAGGCGGCCCCCGAGGAAGCGCCCCCGGAGGCGGCCCTTGAGGAAGCGCCCCCGGAGGCGGCCGCGGAAGATCGTCTGAGGGCCCGGTCCACCCCCGTGGTGAGAAAGATCGCCCAGGAGCATAGTGTGGACATCTCCCGGGTTCCAGGGACCGGCCACGCCGGGCGCGTGACGAAGCAGGACATCCTCGGGTACATAGAGTCCGGAAAGGAATCGCAAGTTCCGGTGGAGCCGACCGTTGCGGCGCCTCCCCCGGAGCCGCGTTCCCCCACCGCTCCCGGTGAGGAGGTCAAGCCCGCCGCAGTCGAGGCTCCCTCAGATCTCTGGAAGACTTTCTATTCGCAGGTAGAGCATCCGGATTTTCCCGTTCGCCAGGCGGACCGAGTCGAGCCCATGGACAAGATCCGCCGACTCACGGCGGAGCACATGGTCCTGGCCAAGCGGGTGGCCCCACACGTCCACTCGTTCATCGAGATCGACTTCACTCGCGTGGACGAGATTCGAAAGGCGAACAAATCCCGATGGGCTGAACAGGGCGCGAAGGTCTCCTACACGGCCTTCGTGGTGTGGGCTTGCTCTCGCCTCTTGAGAGAGTTTCCCAACATGAACGGGACGATCTCGGGGAACAACCTCATCTTCCGCGGCAACGTGAATGTGGGGGTAGCAGTGGATCTGGACCCGGGGCTCATCGTTCCCGTCATCCACGACGCCGACGAGCTGAGCCTGGTGGGGATCGGGAAGAAGCTAGTGGATCTCGCCGAGCGGGCCCGGAGTCGCCGCCTGAACCCCGAGGAGATCCAGGGAGCCACTTTCTCAGTTACGAACCCCGGCGTCCTGGGCACCATGGTGGGGATGCCCATCATCCCCAAGGGTACGGCCGGGATCCTGGGTACGGGCGCCATTGAGAAGCGGGTCGTGGTGTTGCAGGACGCCGCGACCGGGGCCGACTCTATCGCGATTCGGAGGCGGTCCATTTTCTCCCTGGGGTACGATCACCGGATCGTGGATGGGGCGGATGCTGCCCGGTTCATGGCCCGGCTGAAAGAGCTCATGGAGGCGTTCTCGGAGGATGCCTGAGGGAGGACGACGGCTGGAGGTCCGCTTGCTCGGAACCCTTCCCTACGGGGAGGGCCTCTCCCTCCAGCAGGAGTTGGTTCGTCGAAGGAGAGCCGGGGAGATCCCGGACCAACTCCTCCTCCTGGAGCACCCCCATGTCATCACCTTCGGTGCCTCCGCAAAGGAAGAGCACCTCCTCCTCACCGCCTCCGAGATGGAGGCCAGGGGCATTCACCGCTTCGACGCGGGACGGGGTGGGGACATCACCTACCACGGACCCGGACAGTTGGTGGGGTATCCCGTCCTCGACCTCAAACCCGACCGGAGAGACCTCCATCGATATCTGAGGGACCTGGAAGAGGCCCTCATTCTGGCGCTCCGCTCCTTTGGCATATCCGGAGGGAGGGAGGAGGGGCTGACCGGCGTCTGGGTGCCCCAGGGCAAACTGGCAGCCATCGGCGTCAGGGTATCGTCCGGGTGGATCACCTCCCACGGGTTCGCGCTCAACGTGGACCCGGATCTCAGCTTCTTCTCCAGCATCGTGCCGTGTGGAATCCGGGACCGGCCCGTGACTTCCCTGGGTCGTCTGCTGGAGCGGCCGGTCCCGGTGGCGGAGGTGATTCCGGCCGTGATCCGGGGCTTCGAGGATACCTTCGATCATATCGCCAGTGTTGCCTAGACAACAAAAATCCGGGTTGTTTTCGCAAGCCTCCAGGGCTGGGATCCAGGCATCTTTTTTGATATTTTCGATCCAGGTCCGGCCTTCGGGAGCATGGGCCCTGCGACCTGTATCAATATGTTTACACAGCTCTGGATCACGGAGGGGGAAGAGTAGTCCATATACCCATAAAGCATTTTAGAATAATGGTTTATACCATAATGGGCATTTTTCGTGGCTCCATTGAGAATATCCTTGACCTGGAGGCTGGGAAGTTGAATACTGTTTCTCGCGACCCTGATGCGGCCTGCGGAAACGATGGCGATGGTCATCCTCTAGCAGATCAGGGAAGCCGGTCATCGGTCGGGACGCCGTCACGATGGCAGCCAATCTGGTCTTGGAGCCAGGT
>JASFRP010000497.1:0-3793 GCA_050114895.1 Gemmatimonadota bacterium | reverse complement strand
CCACCCGGAAGAAGTGGGCGCCTCCGCTCTTTCCGGCCGTGAAGTAGAGGTAGCGGGAGTCCGGGGACCAGTGCACCAGGCCGGGATCCAGGTCCCAATTCGCCGTGAGAACAACGGGCCTGGCACCCTCAGTGGGGAGCCCATCCTCCAGGGGAACCACGAAGAGGTCCCGGGGGCCTCCGTGGTCCAGGCCCGCCTCGATGATGGTGTCGGTGCCGAAGCCCCCGATGTAGGAGAGGAAGCGCCCATCGGGGGAGAAGCCCACTGCCCCGTAGCTCCAGGCGTCGTCGGTGACTCTTGTCAGTTGGCCTTCCACGGTCACCAGGAACACGTCCGGGCGGCCGTACTTCCGCTCGTCCTTCCAGTCGGGATCGGCGGTGAAGGCAAGCACCCGCGACGACGGGTGCCAGGCCGGGCTTCCCGGCCGCATCCCCAGGGTGGTCAACGTCCGGGGCTCCCCTCCGCCGGTCGGTGTGATCGTCACCTCCCGGGGAGGCAGCGCGGCGGGGTCTGGGGCGGGGAAGGGAGCCCCGTCCCGCTGGAAGTTCAGCCAATCGAACTGGACTCCCTGGAACCTCTCCTCGTGACGGGCCTCGAAGGGGGTCAGGGCAGGGCCCGGCTCTTCCGCCCTGGCAACGTCCTCCAGCGATGCTACCCAGGTGCCGTCTGGGCTCACGTTCCCGGGCTCCTCCCGACGGAACTCCGGGCGTGGTGCTTCACGGGGTTGGGTGGGGTCGACGCTCCACAGTCCGCCGGAGGAATAGCGCAGGCGACCGTCGGGGGTCCAGGAGAGGTCCGAGACTTCTCGGCCCCCCTGCGTGAGGTGCCGGGGTGCTGCCGAGGCATCCGTGGGAACGACCCACCCTTGAGACTCGGTGCCGTTGGTCTCCTCCACAGGGAAGGACACCGTGAAGGCCGTCCACCTTCCGTCCGGGGACAAGCGCACGCCACCCACGCGCCCGACCCGGTAGTAGTCCTCCAGCCGGAGCGCCCTGCCCGCAGGCGTCGGGAACTCGGTGGGGAACTCCTGTTGGGGTGGAGCCGGCGTTTCCGGGGTGCATCCGGCGACGGAGGCCACCACCACCACCAGCCCCGACCGGACCACCGTGGCCACGAACGCGCCGGGAGACACCGACCTTCGGCAGCGTCGTTTCGACTCGGCTCTCGTCTTGTTCTTCTCGCTCTCGTTGGTCATGACGCGTCTCCTTCCTGGTGGCGGTGCCCGGACGGGGACCCTCTGCAGATCCCGTCCCCATGACAGCCGCATTTCTATCCCGAAAGGCGACAATATCGGGGGGGAAGGAGCCTCAAGCGAGGAAGGTGGGGGCCAGCCGACATGCGCCGACACGCACAGACCGGCACGCTCCCCATTGGCCAGTGCAGGCATCGGGCGTATCCTGAGGCCCGGGGAGGCCCTGGAAGCAAAGGGTCCCCCGAGGGTCAGGCGCTCTCGGCAGTCCATTCGGTAGCTGAGCCAAGGAGTCCGGGATGACCGAAGACGTCGTCGAAGCGGACGTGTTGTGTGTCGGGGGCGGCATTGCGGGCCTGATGGCCGCGATCCGGGCCGGGGAGCTGGGCGCGAAGGTCGTGGTGGCGGAGAAGGGCAACGCCCGGTACAGCGGGTGTGGGCGCTCGGGGAACGACCATTTCGAAGCCTATATCCCGGAAGTCCACGGGTCCGAAGTCGACGAGTTCATCGACGAGCTGCTCAAGACCGCGAAGGGCGAGATTCATCTGGGACGCGACATCCTTCGGGCCCAGTTCGCCCGGACGCTGAGCGTCGTGCAACTCTGGGATGAGTGGGGCATCCCCATGAGGTACCAGGGAGGCTGGGAGTTTTCCGGTCACTCCTTCCCCGGGCGGACCATGACCCACATCAAGTACGAGGGACGTTTCCAGAAGGACGTCCTGGTGAGAGAGGCCAGGCGGCGGGGAGTGCAGATCCTGGATCGCGTCATGGTCCTGGACCTGCTCCGGCAGGGGGACCGGGTCGTAGGTGCGGTGTGCGTCCACACTCGTGAGGACAGGACCGTCGTGTTCCAGGCGAAGTCCGTCATCCTCGCCACGGGAAAGTGCTCCCGGCTCTATCCCAGCCTCACGCCCGGGTGGACGTTCAACGATCCCCACGGAGGCGTCCAGTCGGGAGACGGGCGTGCCATGGCGTATCGGGCCGGGGCCGAGCTACAGAACGTGGAGATGCCCCAGCGCCACATCGGGCCCAAGTACTTCGCCAAGTTCGGGCAGGCGTCGTGGATCGGAGTGTTGAAGGACGCCCAGGGAAGACCTGCTGGCACCTTCGCCGAGAAGCCGGACCGGAAGTACGGGGACATGATCCTGGAGGTCAATAAGCTCGTGGCCGAGGAGTACCAACGCGCTGGGAGGGGTCCTCTCTACATGGACTGCACGGACATGTCCCAGGAGGACTACGAGTACATGATGCACTGGATGGAGCACGAGGGGAACGTATCCCTGCTGGACCACATGAAGGATGAGGAAATCGACCCCCGAAGGCATCCCATCGAGTTCGCCACCTACCCTCTCCGGGCGGGGGGTTTGGTCGTGGCGAACGAGAAGGCGGAAACCACCCTCGATGGGTTGTACGCTGCGGGGGATGAGTCGTTCGGGGACATCTCTGCGGCGGCGACCTTCGGTTGGATCGCGGGTGAGAACGCGGCATCCGCAGCCCTGACCGTTCAACACCCGGGCCTGCAAGCTCAATCCGAGAAGATCGGAGAGGTGCATAGCTCCATCGAGGCGCTGAGGCGGCGATCCCACGGCCCCGATTGGAAGGAGACGCACGTCGCCCTTCAACAGGTGATGAATGACTATGCCGGTACGGTCCGGAACGAAGCGCTGCTGGAACAGGGCCTGGCCCATCTCCGGAGAATCAAGGATAAGGCGCGCCACGAGCTGATGGCCCGGAACTCCCACGAGCTCTGGCGGTGTCTGGAGGTCCTGAACCTGATGGAGCTGGGAGAGCTGGTCTTCGTTCTGGCCCTGGACCGCAAGGAGACTCGTGGCCTCCATCGGCGCCCGGACTACCCATTCACGAATCCCACCCTCGATCAGGCTCACGTGGTCCGACGCGTCGAGGGCACCCCCCACGTCGGGTGGCGGGGCTATCAGGGAGGCAGATGATGCCACCGATCATCAATCCCGACCTCTGTTCCTGCTGCGGAGCTTGCGTGGAGATCTGCTCGGAGGACGTCTTCTACGGATCAGAGGAGGGGGAGATTCCGACGGTGACTTTCCCGGAGGAATGCGTGCATTTCAGTGGGTGCGTGTATGAGTGCCCGGAGGAGGCGATAACGCTCCGCATCCCGCTGCCCATGCTGCTGGTGTACAGGTCCGCCCCCACCGGTCGGTAGAGGACGACCCGGACCGGGCCTAACTGGCTCGATTCCCTGGAGACGGATCCCATCGGCGGTTCCACCTCACGACGGACCAGGAACCGGAGGGCCACCTGAGCGAAGGCCGAGCGCCCACATTCGGGGAAGCCGTCACCATCGTCGTGATCGTCGTCGGCACGGTCATCGTGGGCCTTCCCCTGCAGACCGGCCTCCAGGCCGTGTTCCTGCCCCTGACGCTGGGGGTGGGAGCGGTGGGGGTGCTGAACCTCCTTCTCCGCCGGCCGTGGGCCACGTTTCAGGCGGGGGTGATCGACGGGGTCAGCAAGGTCGCCGTGGCACTCCTGATCCTTCTTCTCATCGGGGCCCTGGTGGGCGTCTGGATCCAGGGGGGAGTGGTCCCGACGCTCGTCTATTACGGGTTGCGGATCCTCTCACCCACCTAC
>JASFRP010000496.1:0-3810 GCA_050114895.1 Gemmatimonadota bacterium | reverse complement strand
CCCCGAGCGGATAGGCTTCCGCTGAGACTCTGCGAGCACGTTTCTACCGGGCCCCCGCAGCGAGGAGATCCGCGCACGTGAGCTCGAAGCTCTGGACGTTCTGCGGATCGTCGAAGTCGATTCCGTCCCAGGTGAGCTCGGCGAAGGCGACCCACCGGCCGTCGGCAAAGCGGGAGAGCTTCAGGGTCGTCGCCCCCAGGTGGCCCCGACCGATCCGGAAGGTCGCCGGATCTCCGGTGCAGGGTCCCGTGAGGGCCATGTCCAGGATCCCCTCCACCTCGAGACCATCTGTGGCGTCTTCCAGCGGTTGGTTCATGCTGATCCGACCGTCGAAGTAGTAGAACGCGGTCGCCCCCTCGCTCACGGAGACCACCTCCGGTGCCGCCCAGCGCACCTCGTCCGCCAACTCCACCCAGGTCCAGTCGGAGGTGGTGGCCACCTCGGCCCGAACGGGGATCCGTTGGGGCCATTCCTGATCCAGGAAGAGCTCGTCTGCCAGGAAACGGGTGAGGTCCAGGTATCCGTCGGACGGGAGCGGATCGAAGGTCGGGTAGGCGTACCCGAGACCATTCGTCTTTCCCTCAGCCACAGGCTCGATCTGGGACCCCTCGTGCCACTCGTTGAAGGAGGTCACCACCATCATGAAGGGCTCGATTCCGGGCTCCACGGCAGCTTCCCACTGGTCCCGATAGGTCTGTCCCGCGAGCCGGGGGAGGAAGGTCTCCTCGGGGTATCGGATCCTCCGGGCCGAGAACCCCGGGGCGACGGCAGGCACGTACAGGACGCCCGGCGGGAGGCTCAGTGCCCAGGAGAACTCCAGATCTTCTCCCTGGGCGAGGGTGACGTAGTCGTAAGCCGCGTCGAAGTGGGCCCTGGTGGCTCGCTCGCCGATGGGTTGGTGACCGACAATGAGAGCCCCCTCCGGAGAGGCGTGGAGCGCGTCGACGGCGTCGGCCCAGTACTCCGGCTCCACGCCGCATCCTCCCGGGCAAGAGAAATCCGAAATCCCCGAGGCATAGAGAAAGAAGACGCCCCTGGGCCGGGAATCAGGGCTCTCCCCGGTGGTGGCGGTGGACCGGAAGAAGGCGGGGTGGTTTCCGTACCGGTCGTAGAGGTACTGGACATCCTCCACCAGGGCGGTGGCGCTTCGCCCCTGATACGGTTCCATGTGGAAAGCGACCTTGATGCCGTACTCCTGGGCCGCGGCGAGGAGGTGGGGCACCGCCCGATCGGTGAAATCGCCCTGGCCCCACCACGTGTGGATGAGGACGCCGATCCCCGCCTGGCGAAGCCAGGCCATATGCCTGGCCAACACCACGGGGTCGTTGGAGCTGTACGGCCCCAGCAGAGGATAGTAGTCGCTGGAGATATCGCCGGGTGGGAAAAGGGAGAAGTCGGCGTATTCCCAGTGCACCCATCGCCCGTCGACCCGGGGATTTCCATACCATCCGTAGTAGAAAGCCCCCACTCGGTAGGAGGGGTCCGGGCCCTCCAGGGCGGGGAAGACGATGAGTTCCCCGCTGGCGGAGACACCGTCGGCCGTGGCGGTGATGGTACACCGGCCTGGACCCACCGCGGTCGCCAACCCCTGCTCGCTGACGATGGCCACCGTCGAATCCGACGAAGACCAGGAAAGGACGACCCCGGGAGCCTCGTACCCGTTGGCGTCCTTCGCGGTGGCGACGAACTGGGTCGTGCCCCCCGTGCCCTTCAACGTGTCGGATGCCGGCGTGACCTGCAGGCTGGTCCCGGTTTGCTGGACCGTCAGGTTCGCGGAACCCGTGACGTCCGCTGCAGTCGCGGTGATCACGGTCGAGCCGACGGCATGCGAGACGGCCCGACCCGACTGGTCGATTGACGCCACTCCCGGGTCGCTGGAAGCCCAGGTGAACCGGGGCGGGGAGAGGTCCTGCCCGTTCTTCCCCTTGGCCTGGGCCGTGAACTGAAGGGCCACCTCCAGTGCGTCGATGGTCTCGGCTCCGGGCGTGATCTGAATCGAGCGCACCTTCGGGTCGGCGGGACCCGTGCCGAAGTCGCAGGCGAATGACCACAGGATGGAGACCAGGCCAAGGGCCACCGGGGCGGGAGCAGGGAAAGAGCTTCTCATGGTCTCACTTCCAACGTTCAAAGGCACCTCCCCCGGCCATCCCGCCCGGCCTGTGAGGGACCGGCGTGTCAGCCGTCTTCCTGCGGGTAGTGTGGCGGGAGTTGGACCGTCGTCTCCCGTCCGTGCAGGATGGCGGCGACGTGCATCGCCGCATGAGACAGCAGCGGGGCCAGGGGGTTCTGAGTCAACAGGTACGCCACGGTCAGTATGCCGTTTCCGAGCATGGCTCCGGAAACGGGCTTCCCGCGGAATTCCGGGTAGCCCAGGTGATACGCCGCGGTCACCACCAGGCTGGCCAGGAGCGCGGCCCCTCCGAATCCAACGTGGGCCATCCATCCCGACGGCCACCCGGCGCCGACCAGTGCGCTCTTGACCACGAGAACCGGAAGGACGGAGAGCAGCAGCGCGTCGACGAGCCCGTAGGCGAGTCCCGGCCACAGGATGTCCACGAGGAGACCGGCACCGGTGCTCCGAGGCGACGGAGGCTGAGAGCGAACGTTCTTGACCATGGCCGCTCCGGCCACCCCGGCACCCAGGAGCCCCCACCCCCAGTGGTGTTTCAGGGCCGCGGGGACATCGACCTCCGAAAGCAGCACGAAGGCGATGAAGAACCCCGCAGTTATGGGGACGTAAACGAGCAGGAAGAGGTTACGGGGCAGGCGAAGCCGACCGGCGAAGATCGCAGCGACGACGAAACCCAGGATTGCGGCCCAGGCGGTCCATGCCAGCTCCATCTTTCCTCCTCGGGTTGCAGCCCGAATCCGGACATCGCCGGGGGCGGTGGGTCCAGCGACCGCCTGTCTCCGGAGATTCCCCCTCGGAGATGAACCTGGGGGATGCGGCTCTCCCCCGCATCCCCCTCGCCCGGTATCTTGGCCGGGCTCGTAAACCGAAAGAACCCCTCGATCCTGCCAATCGAATGCTCCCGAACCGAAATCCATTGATGAGGACCCCGGCAGCGCTTCGCGGCGCGGCTTGCGGGGTTTGCCGCCTGCGCTCCTCCGTGGTTCCCGTCTTTTGTCTCAGCTTCCTCCCCGCGCTGGGGGCCGTGGGCCCCCGCGCCGCCGCCCAGGAGGTCAACCCGGATCGTCCTTTCCTGTCCGTGGGGGCCCTGGAGGGGGATCTCGATCTCGATGGCCTCCTGGATGAAGACGCGTGGGAGAATGCGCCGGCCATCGCTGGTCTCACGATGATCGAGCCGGTGGAAGGTGGAAACCTGACCGGCCATACCAGGGTCCAGGTCCTGGCGAGCCCCCGGTACCTGGTCATCGGGATCCAGGCTGCCGATCCCGATCCCGACGGGATCGTCAGTACCTCGAAGGCGCGAGATCCCGAACTGAGGGCGGAGGACTACATCAAGGTCGTCCTCGATCCGTTCCTGGACGGCCGAACGGGATACATCTTCGCCCTCAATCCGGGTGGCGCCCGGTACGACGCGCTGGTGGCTCGGCGTGGTGAAGGCGAGGACAGCCAATGGGACGCGGTGTGGGAGGCCGCCACGACGAGAGACTCCAGCGGGTGGTCTGCCGAGATCCGGATCCCGCTCCAGAGCCTGACCTTCGACGGGACCCTGGACCGGTGGGGGTTCAATGTCGAGAGGAGGATCGAGCGCCTCCAGGAGGTGAGTCGATGGGCCAGCCCCTTCCGGGACGCGAAGATCGCCCAGACCATCCGGGCAGGGTATCTGACGGGGCTCCCGCGGT
>JASFRP010000495.1:0-3812 GCA_050114895.1 Gemmatimonadota bacterium | reverse complement strand
ATGGCCTTCAGGATCAGGTCGTGAAGCCCGATGACGGTGCACGGCAGCTGGTAGTGCTCCACGATCTCCTTGAGCTGCTTCTTGCAGTTCGCGCAGGGGGCCACCACGATTTCGGCCCCGGTGGCGGCGATCTGCTCGGCCTTCACCTTGCCGGCGATCTCCATGCGGAACTCGTGAAGCTCGTCGATGGACACGAGCCCACCACCACCCCCGCAGCAGAAGTTGTCCACCCCTCTCGGCGTCATGTCCACGAAGCCCGGGACGAAAGACCGGAGGATCTCCCGGGGCTGCTCGACGATCCAGCCGGAGCGGGCGATGTTGCAGGGATCGTGGTAGGTGACCCGTTCGGTGACGATGTCCGGGTCCAGCGTGATCCTGCCCTCCCGGATGCAATCCAGGGTGTACTCCATGAAGTTGTAGACGGGAGGGGCTTCCGGTCCCATGAAGGTCGGGATGAAGTCGTGGGCCGCCCGCGATGCGTGGCCACACTCCCCGATCAGGATGTTCCGCCCGCGGAGCCGCTCCACCTCCCCGACGAGCTGCCTGACGATGTTTTCCAGGTGCCAGTCGCTGTAGAACAGCCCGTAGTTGATCCCGTCGTAGTTGCACAGCCCGATGGTCCACCGGTCCCAGTCACCGGCGGCGTACAGGACCGCGGCGTTCCCCATCAGCGTGTCGGGCTCCATGAGGAAGTCGCTGACGGCGCAGAAGAAGACGTAATCCCGCCCGACCTGGTCCGTCGGGAACTCCAGCTTCACGCCCAGATTCTGTTCCATCTCTTCCGACAGGAAACCCAGGACATCCAGGAGCCCTGCCCGGGGGACCTTCGAAGTGTTGTGAGTCTCCCCGAGGAGCTGCTCCTGCACGCTCACCTGGAGGGCCTTGGGAACGATGCCGATGAGGCTCAGCAGGTAGCGGCCCAGGCGGGTAATGAGGCCATGATCGAAGCCCAGGGGGCAGGCGCGGGTGCACCGGCGGCACACCGTGCACCGGTAGAAGATCTCCCCCATCTCGTCGATCAGCTCCTCCGTGAGCTCGAAGGGCTTCGAAATGCGGGAGCTCAGCCACCCGTCCAGCGTGAAATACCGGCGGTAGATGTCCAGGAGGATGTTGGTCCGGTAGCAGGGGATATCGCGCGGATCGCCCGAAGCCAGCAGGATCGGGCAGGCCACGGAGCACCGGTTGCACTTGGCGGTGGTGCGGCAATAGGAGTCCAGGAGAGCCTTGTAGTCCGTGTACTCCAGGACCCGGGCGAAGGCCTCCAGGAAGCGGTCCACCAGCTTCTCGTCAGGCCGATCCAGAACGTGAAAGGGAAAAACCCTCCGGCCGGGCGTCGCGGTGGCTTCCGAGGTTCGAGGCACGGCGGCTGTTTCCATTCTCCTGCGCCTTCTGGTGGCGTCGTTCCGGACAGCCAGGGGGCAAGGCGTGTACCAACCCCGGTGCCGGCGGCCCCGCGGCCAGGAGCCGCCGGGAAGGCCTGATCCCCCGGAAACTGCGTGGCGCTTGGGGTTTCGCGGTGCCGCGGCGGATCGCTCACGGCCGGGGAAGCCATCCCGATGAGCACTCGTTCCACCCCGAACAGCGTTGCAAGTGTTGCAACAGCCGGTTGCAGCGCAACCTGTTGTGCAACGCTTCGGGCCCGGCTCTGAGGTCGACTCCGCCTGCGACGGGCGACCGCGATCACAAGCGGCACAAGGCTTTGTCGCAGCGGCCGGACTGGTGTCCGCCCCGGTCACCGGACGGGGCACGGGTGTTGCTTGGAGTAGCAGCGAATATCGCCTGGCGAGGTGTGGCATGCGCTTCGGGATTCCCCTGCTGGCCGATCGGGTCGCCCCCCGATGCACGTTTGCCGATTCCGTGCTTCTGGTGGAGACGCGGCGACGGCGGATCCGGGACCAGGCACGGGTACCCCTGGACGGAACAACCTGGGCGGACCTGGCGGCCGTCCTCACGGAACACGGGGTGGACACTCTCATCTGTGGTGGGATCAGTCGGGCCACGCGGGAGTCGATCGAGGGCCGGGAAGTGGAGGTCATTTCCAACGTGGCCGGGACCTCGGAGGAGGTGTTGGAGGGGCTTCGGGAGGGCCGTGTCCGGCCGGGATTCGGTCTGGGCGGGGAGTCGGAGGAGGCGGGCCACGGAGGGCGCACGGCAGTGGCCGTTCCTGAGAGGAAGGAGGGGGAGGGCGCTCCCGCGGATTGTCTGGAGTGCGCGAACCGGGTCTGCCTCCGGGGGGAAAGCTGCCCGTATCTGACCATCCCCGACTGCGCGCTCTACACCCGGGAACAGCTGGACCTCCTGGAATCGGCCTGGGATGTGGCGCTGGAGGAAGAGCGCTCCCTGTGCCGCCTGGCGGAGCTGGTTTACGTCGCTCTGGAGATGGGATACAAGCGGCTGGGGGTGGCCTTCTGCGAGGACCTCCGGCAACCGGCCGAGATCCTGGCGGGGGTGCTGCGGCGGTTCTTCGAGGTGGAGGCCGTGAGCTGCCGGGTGAGGGGGCCGGAGGAGAACGGGCGTGGAGTCCTGGTGCCCGAGAGAGGGTGCGATCCCGGAGCCGTGGCCCAGCTCCTGAACACGCGGGGCACGGAGTTGAACGTCCTCGTCGGGTTCTGCGTGGGGTCCGACTGTCTCTTCGAGCAGGTCAGCCAGGCCCCGGTCACGACCCTCTTCGTGAAAGACAAGTCCCTGGCAAACAACCCCATCGGCGCCGTGTACTCGCACTACTACCTGGAGGACATCTGACGGCACAATCGGGCTGCACGGAGCCCGGCCTCTCGGATGAACAGGAAGGAACACCTGATGGCTATCCCGACGCTAAACGCGGTTGGATTCTGTGCCCACTACTCCGAGCAGGGGGACTGGGCCTTCGACTACGCCCTGGAGCTGACCCGTCGCCACGCGATCCAGCTCAACGTCTTCCATTTTCTGGTGGATCCGTACGATCCCGGAGCCGGACCTCCCGCCTGGCTCCCGGCGGACGAACTCGAGAAGCTGATCGTGGAGCGGGAGCGGGAACTCCGGCTGTATTACGACGACCGGGCCGGGGACTACCTGGAAGTGGGGTTCCGGCTCTGCGAGGACAACGAGTGGCTGGAGCTGCACCGCTGCCTCGTGGACCGGGAGTTCCAGATCCTTGTCCTGGGCTACCCCGCCCGGGATGCCTGCTTCGGCGGCAAGCCCATGGAGGAGTTCGCCGAGAGCTTCGTGTGCCCCGTCGTGCTTGTGGGACCCGATGATCCCCGTCACTTTCATCTCAACGAGGCGGCGGCGCTGATCTCGGACAAGCTGGGGCTCCCGGATGGCAGTCGGGAGAGTGTCGGGTTGGTGGCCCCTTGAGCAATGCTTCCGGATCCCCTCGTCGCAACGGGAAGGGATCGAACGGCATGCGTGACGTCAGCGAGCTGATTTTTCAGAGCATCAGCGACGGCGTCTTCACCGTGGACCGGAACCGGATCATCACGGCGTTCAACCGGGCTGCGGAGAACATCACGGGGTTCTCGGCGGAGGAGGCGGTGGGGAAGCACTGCTTCGACATCTTCCGCACCGAGTTCTGCCACTCCCGCTGTCCCCTGAAGGACACCCTCCAGCACTACGACATGGTGGAAGACGCACGCGTGTCCATCCTCACGAGGGAGGAGCGCGAACTCCCCATCAGTGTTTCGACGGAGGTGCTGAGGGATGAGAGCGGAAAGGCGGTCGGGGCGGTGGAGTTCTTCCGCGACCTCTCCCACATCGAGGACCTGCACCGGCGGCTGGACGAGAAGAAGGCCCTGAAAGACATCGTCAGCGTCAACCGCAAGATGCAGGAGCTG
>JASFRP010000494.1:0-3828 GCA_050114895.1 Gemmatimonadota bacterium | reverse complement strand
ACGTACGTCGATCGGGACGGGAATGAGTTCGAGAGCATCAACCTGAGCCAGATCTTCCCTCGCCTTCCCGACATCGACGTCGACGTGGACGTCAGTGGCTTCACCACCGTCCCGGCCGTCTTCTGGGCCTCGGATTTCGAGATCCTGGGCGGGGCGAAATACATGGTGGGTACCTCACTGAGCTATGTCTCCGCAGACGCCACCATCCTCACCGAACGGCCGGGAATCATAGACACCCTGGTCACCCGGGAGGTCACGGGCACGAACTCGGGGTTCGGGGACCTGTTCGTCACGAACGTTTTGTCCGGACGGCCATAAAGGCCTCGGAGGTCTATGCCTTCTTCGACTGGCTCGATCCCAGGGCGAACTACAGGATCCCGCCGCTTGGATCCTGAGAGCGACGGAAAGAGGGTGCAGGTAAGCGGCACGTGGGTGCTGGCGGAAGGGTGGGGCCCAGTCCCGGGAATTCAAACAGAAACCAAGGAGAATAACGCATGCGCCTATCACGCCTGATCCTCGCAGGAGCGGTCCTGGCTGTGGCCCTCACGCCAGTGGGGGCCAGGGCCCAGACCGGCGGGACCGGTCTCGGAATCGTATTGGGTGAGCCCACGGGCGTCACCGCTCGTTTCATGCGGGGAGGAAACAACTTCCAGGTCCACGGCGCCTGGTCCTTCACCGATGATGCGGCATTGCAGTTGAGCGGAGACTACCTCCGCTCCGGCCGCCTGGACACGGAACCCATGATGCCCTTCTACTTCGGTCTGGGCGTCCTGGTGAAATTCGCAAGTGAATCCCAGGTGGGGATCCGGGTGCCGGTGGGGCTGAACCACTTCTTCAAAAGCGATCCCTTCGAGATCTTCGGGGAGGTCGTTCCGGTACTTCAGGTCATCCCCAAGACCGAGTTCGACCTCAATGCCGCTGTCGGTGTCCGCTACTACTTCGGTGCCATGAGCTGGAGGCAATAAGGGCATGGTCTCCGGTCCGGGAGAGGGGAACGTGGGGGGCCTTCATGGATGGGAGGCCACCCTTCACCGAACCCTTCTCCCGGCGCCGGATCCCTCAGGCGCCGATCCTCCGGCAGTTCCTGGTCATTCGGCTCTCGATGCTCCGGGGGTTCCCCAGGATCCCGTAGAACTCGTCGAGGTAGCTCAGCGTGTCCTTGAGGCGTTTCCCCTCCAGCCCTTCGATGCCCCTCCACATCTCGTAAATCTCGTCCTTCCTCTCCAGGAACAGAGAATACACGGCATCGTAGTCGGCCTGGGACCGGTTCATCTGGTCCGGACAGAACCCCCGGAACAGACGCTGGCGAACTCGACTGATGCTCAGGGACGGGTCGGGCGTGGCATACCGGGCGTTCACCAGCCCGGAGAAGTCGAAGTCGTAGGGGACCGTATAGGGCACATTGTCCGGGCCTCGGATCAGCTGCATGTTATGCATCTCCACCCCCGACCAGTCCGTATTGCCGATCATGTACTGGAACACATCGACCAGGATGGCGGCCCGCTTCTCAACCAGCCTGGGATCCAGTTGGCCGGTGCTCCAGTCCACGGCAAACGCCTCGTTCCGGGTCGCCATGACCCCGGCGTCCTCGATGATGAACCCGAAGCGGGTGAAGGGGTCCTGGTCTCCACTGGTGTCGACATACGTCACCCTCGCAAGGCGAACCTGGAAGCTCCTGTCGGTGAGAAGGTTCAGGGTGCGGTAGGCGCCGTATTCCAGAAGAACATACTGCTCCCAGTAATCCTGCCCCGGCTTGCAGGTCACGACGAGCTTCAGCTTCTCCTCTCCTTCGAAGAGTGTGCCCTCCGTGGCCTGTTTCTTCACGTTGATCCGGAGGGGCGGGAAATCACAGTTTCTCCGGGAGAGGCGGAAGTTCCCCCGCGTGCGCACCTGGGCGTCCAGCGTCTGGCGGGATCCATCGGGATTGGTCCAACCGAGGACCGCCGGGCGTTCCACCCGGGAATCCCGACTACGATCTTCCTTCCTGATGGTCTTGAAGTCCGCTTCGATGGTGAGCTCCAGGACCTCGTGGGATGTGAACAGGGGGGCCGACCGGGCCGCCTCGACCGCCTCCCGGGAGGGTGGCTCGAGGGCCTGGGACTGGAGGGCAACGGGCCTTCCGCCCAGGGCCAGGAGGAAGAACGCGAAGGCCATTCGGCCAGCGAGAGACCGGGTCATGACAAAGGCTCCGTGTCGAATCGATGGGCGAGTGGGGTCGAAGTCGGAGCTCTTATACTATGCCCACATGAGGATCGGGTCCAGCGTCCCCGGGCTTCTCCTGGTGAGCGAGCTGGAGGTCTGGAAGTACGATGATTGATGGCGGGCTCCCCCGGCTTCCTTCTGAAGCTCCGGCCGTGGTCCTTCGGATGGTCCATCGCTGGCGGGATGCGCTGAAGCGCCTCCCCATCTTCGGACGCCCCCTGGTCTTCTTCCAACTGGCGTTCGCCCTGGTCGCCGGCGCACTCCTCTCCCCCACTCTGGCCTGGCTCCTGGACCAGCTCATCCGCTCCTCCGGGGATTACGCCATCAGCAATTTCGATCTCTTCAGCTTCTTCCTCTCCCCGAAAGGGCTGACCTTCCTGGCGGGGAGCGGGGCCACGGCCCTCGCGCTCTACTACCTGGAGCTTTCCGGGCTCCTGTTGATCACCGGCGACCCGATTCGCCCCATCCGGGCGCTGCCCGCCTTGCGTCTTGCCCTCCTCCGGTTCGGGAAGCTCTTGAGGCTCGGCCTCCTCCAGGTCCTTGGCCTGGCCCTGGTGGCGGCCCCGTTCCTGGCGGGGATCGGAGCGGTCAAGCTCACGCTTCTGGGTGACTACGACATCAATTACTACCTGTATACGCAGCCGCCGGAGTGGACCCGAGCCCTGATCATCGCCGGCGCCCTGGGTCTTGGGGGAGTGGCGGCGCTCCTCATCCTCTCGCTCCGTTGGCTCCTTGCGCTTCCCATCCTCCTCAGCTCCGGCATCCGACCCTGGATGGCCCTCCGGGAAAGCTGGGGCCTGACCCGAGGGCACGTGCTGGAGTCCGCCGGGACCCTGGGGGGATGGTGGCTGGGAATCACCGTCCTCGGAGCCGCCTTCACCGGCGCACTGACCCGGTTGGCTGGGCTCCTTCTGGACTGGATCGGCCCGCGTCCGATTCCCGTGTTTCTCCTGACGGTGGTCTTCCTGGCCCTCCTCCTCGGTCTCACCCTCGCGGGGTCGTTCGTCACCCTGGGCATCAACGCCATGCTCATCAATCGGCTCTTCGAGGACCTCACCGGCGGAGAGGGTATCGTGCCACCCCCGGACCTCCGGGACGCCGCAGCAACGATGGCGTCGTGGAACCCCATCCGATGGGCGTGGATCGCCGTCCTCATTCTGTTCCTTGGCATGAGCGGGGTCGGAGTCGTCTGGGTGGCCGGCCTGGATTTCGAGGATGCGGTGTCCATCACCGCTCACAGGGGAAGCTCTCGCACGGCCCCGGAGAACACGCTGAGCGCCCTGCGACAGGCCATGGAAGATGGGGCCGATTACGCCGAGATCGACGTCCAGACCACCGGGGACGACCAGGTTGTGATCATGCACGACCGGGATTTCATGCGGGTGGCCGGAGACCCCCGTCGGCTGGAGGACCTGACCCTGGAGGATGCTCAGCGCATCGACGTGGGCAGCTGGTTTCACCCCGACTTCGGCAGAGAGCGGATTCCAACCCTCTCGGAAGCCATCACGCTGGTCCGCGGCAAAATGCGGCTCAACATCGAGCTGAAGTACAACCGCCCGGACCCCGGCCTGGCCGCAGCCGTCGTCGAGATCCTCCGCCGGGAAGAATTTCTTGACCAGTGCGTCA
>JASFRP010000493.1:0-3844 GCA_050114895.1 Gemmatimonadota bacterium | reverse complement strand
GAGGCATCGGACTTCGTCCGGCCCTATGTGAAGATCGCCTCCAACAACAGGGACGTGATCCACTTCGCCTTCACGGATGGGCACCCCAGGGACGAACCCACGAACAGCATCTACTACCTCAGGTATCAGGCCCGAGAACCAGACCACTCCGGGGTATTTACTCGTGCCGACGGCTCCCTCGTGGGGACCATGGACGATCTTCCCCTGGTCCACGAGCGAGCCGACCTGGTCTACGACGGCCGGGTCACCGGGGTCCGAGCCTGGGTATGGGACGTGGCCGAGAGCCAGGACGGCGAGCCGGTCATCGCTTACACTCGGCTCCCCGAGGAATCCGACCACCGTTACCACTACGCCCTCTGGAACGGACGGGAGTGGCTGGATTCGGAGATCACCGCAGCCGGCGGTTGGTTCCCTCAAACGCCCCCCGGCGCTCAGGAGCCGGAGCCCCACTATTCGGGGGGAATCGTCCTGGATCACGCAGACCCCTCGGTGGTCTACCTCTCCCGACCAGTGGACGGCGTCTTCGAGATCGAGCGATGGTGGACCGGAGATGAGGGCCTCACCTGGAGTTCCAGGCCCGTCACAGCTGGCTCGCGACATGACAACGTCCGCCCCTTCGTGATTCGGGATCACGGTGGAGCCTCTCCAACCGTCCTCTGGATGGAGAACCGCCGCTACCGCCACTACCTGGACTTCGATTCCGCTATCCGGATGGATCGGGTCCGGGTTAGCCCCATCAACTCTGCTTCCGGGGGCGCCTCTTCTTCCTCCCCAGCCGCAATGCGGTAAACAGTCCCTTCTCCCGGATGGTCTTCACAGCGATTCCCCCGGAAGTGATCTCGAAGAACTTCTCACCGAACCGGGCCAGCTTCGCCGGGTCGATCTCGATCCCCAGGCCGGGGGCTTCCGGAACAGCCACCGTCCCGTCGCGGTCCACCAAAATCGGTTCTCTCAGGATCCCGTCCCGGGCTTCGGGCACCCAGCTCGGCGGTTCGTAGGGGTATTCCAGGGGATGATCCCGGGGTCCCGCGGCGTACACGTGCAAGTTGATGAGGAACCCCAGACCGTTGGTCCATGTGTGGGGCGAGAATCCGAGTCCCTGTGATCTGCACGCATCGAGCACCCGTCTTCCGTCGGTGATTCCACCCCCCATGGTGGCATCCGGCTGGTAGAGATCGAGGCTTCCCTTCTCCATCATGACTCTGAGCTCGTGCCACCCGCCGTTCATCTCCCCACCGGCGATGGGCACGCTGGAGCGCCGGCGCAATTCGGCGAGCTCGTCGAAGGCGTGCATGTCCAGGGGCTCCTCGAGCCACGACACCTCGAGATCAGCGCAAGCCCGGGCGAACTCCGTGGCCCGGTCCAGCGTCCAGAGCGGAGCATCCTCGATGAGCGCCACCCGCCAGCCCTGGTTGGCATCCACTCCGACGTCCATCCCGGATCCCACCCCCTTCGCCGGAGCTGTCCCCATCCTCCCCACCGCCTCCCTCACCGCTCTCAGCTGGGCAACATCTTCCGAGGGCTCGAAGCTGTGAACCCGAAGCTTGACGGTCTTGAACCCCATCTCCCCCAATTGGAGGACTTCTTCCGCACGCTGCTCCGGTGCATGGACCTCCCCGGTGGAGGCGTAGACCTGCACCCGCCCGCCCTCCTCCCCACCGAGCAGCGCCCACAACGGCTTCCCCTCCACCTTGCCCAGGATGTCCCAGAAAGCCGCCTCCAGCCAGTAGTTCCGCCATCCCAGGAAACTCGCCTCCCGAATGCGTTGGCGTCCCGTGGCGACGTCTGTGGGGTCGAGGCCCATGAGGTACGGCCCCAGCAGGCCTCCCAATCCCTCCCGTTCCCGCTCAAAAGCGACCCCTGCGGCAATCCCTTCCACACCGTCGTTCGTGGTCACCCGCATCAGCGTGAAACGGTTCTCGGTCTGGGGGTAGCCCGGAATCCAGGAAGGATAGAACGGCCTCGGGAGAGGAATGGCCACGTGGAAGAGCTCGATGCGATCGATCTTCATGAGGGCTCCTCAGCATCCGGCGGGGAAGGAGATCCGGGGCTTTGACGCGGCGCGTCAGAAACCGCCGCCCCCGCCCCCACCACTCCCGCCCCCACTGCTCCCACCCCCTCCTGACCCCGAAGGACTGGAGGACATGGTGCTGCTGGCAGCGGTGGACATGGCGCTGAGGTCGCTGGTGAAGGACGACGCGTGGAAGTGACCTCCATGGGGTCCTGAATACCACTGCGGCGGCTCCCGGTACATGTCTTCGAACGCCCTGGCCCACTTCCCCTCCACCTTGAATGCCATGGCGTAGGACAGGAACCGCTCGAACATCTCCGGCGAGTTGATGATCCGCTTGTAGCGAGGCTCCTCGACGCGCTCCAAGAACTCCTTGAACCCCAGAGCCCACTCCCGTGCCCGAGCTCCCTTTTCGGTCCGGGCCGGCATGACCTGGCCGAAGACGACCAGGAGGATCCCCGTCAGAACGAGGGCGGCCCCCATGGTGACGGGGTCAAGAAGGGGAAGGGCCCCCGAGTCATTGGCCCAGATCCCGCCGACCACTCCGGCCACGACGAACAACACGCCTCCCCCTATCCATGCGCCCTTCACCGACTCGGGGTTCCGGTCGTAATGGCCCTTGCTCAGGAGCTGGTCGTACAGGGCCGCCCGGATGCCTTTCAGGTCCTTGTAGAAACGGTTCTTCAGGTCCGAGAGCTCCACGGTGGCGTAGGTGGCGCCGTCCCCGGCTCCTTCGACGATGCTGCCGGGTGCCGTTTCCTCCCCGGCCGACCCGGTGAAGAAAGACTTCAGCACGTCCCCTGCCGATCTCTCGCCGGCGTGCTTGAAGAGGGCCAGGAGGTAGAGTTCCTCGTGGGTGTTGAGGCCGGCCCACTCCTCCTCGGGCTTCTTGAGGTGGAAGACGTACTCCGTGTTGGAGAAGATACCCAGCGCCTTATTCTCGATCTGTTGGATGTGGACGAAGCCCCGAACCGCAAGGTCCACCAGCGTGGAGGTGACGTCGTGCATCTCGGCCTTGTGGTCCACCAGGGTCCCCACCTCGGCGGGCCCCAGGCCCTCCGGAGGCTCATACTGGACGGAGATGGCCCGGGCCTTCGGATCCTTCCCCTTCCTCCGCCACTGCCGGAACGCCAGGAGGAAGGCCAGAAAGGGGGCCCCCAGGGGCGCCCAGCGGCCGGCCTGTTGGGTAAGCTCGGAAGCCGGAGTGGGCTCCGCCACGGACCCGGGAGGCCATCCCACCGCCACAGTGAGTCCTTCCCCGGGAGCGAGGGAGCGGGTGGCCTGGGCAGACACCGTGTTCCCCCGGGTGGTAATGCGTACCGCCGTCTCCGTGGAGCCGGCGACACCGGTGTATCCGGCGGATTGGGTGGGGGACACCCCTTCCGGGAGCATGATCCGGACGCTCGCCACCTCGATGGGAATCTCCCACTCGTTCCCCGTGACATTCCAGTAGAGCTCGTCCAGGGGGCCGAAATCACTCCCCTCCCGGAAGAAGCGGATGACGTTGTGCACCACGTAACGGATCACGACGGTCCGGGTGGTGTCCTGTGCCCCCGGGACCCAGATCTGGAACCGTCGAGTCCACCGCCCCTGGTTGCTCTCTTCGTATTCCAGGGGCGCACCAGTGGTGTCGGTGATGCTCACGAGGTCCACGTCCAGCCGCTCTCGACGCTCCTGGGCCGTCTGGTGCTCCAGGGAAAGGTTTCGGTAGATACCGTTCCAGGATCCTTGAAAACGAAGGCGCAGCGTCTCCGCGACCTGGACGTCTCCATCGGGCTCCACCCGGAGCTCCGCGTCGAAGCGTTCCATCACCAGCGTACGCTGCGCGGCAAG
>JASFRP010000492.1:0-3845 GCA_050114895.1 Gemmatimonadota bacterium | reverse complement strand
AGCGGATGGCCAGCTCGCGAAGGGAAAACCGGACTCCGCCCGCGGGCCCACCTTGAAGTTCCTTCCCCACAGTGGGACATTGTGTCAACCGTTTCCGACACCTCCCCGGGAGCCCCGGGAATCCCCTCTGAACCTCTGGGAACAATGAACAGACTCCAAGGAAAGACCGTCCTTGTCACCGGCGCCTCCGCTGGGATCGGAGAAGCGACGGCCAGGGCCTTTGCCGCTCTGGGATCGAACCTCATCCTCTGTGCGCGCCGGGAGGATCGCCTCGCGGGCCTGAAGGGGGAGTTGGAGGGCAGCTTCGGAATCTCGGTGCACACACACGGCCTGGACGTCCGGGATCGAGGGGCCGTGGAGAGCTTCGTCGCGACCCTGGCCTCGTCTGGCGTCGTGCCGGACATCCTGGTGAACAACGCCGGCAAGGCCCTGGGCCTCCATCTTCTACACGAGGGCCTCGTGGAGGACTGGGAGGAGATGATCGACACGAACGTGAAGGGCCTCCTCTACCTCAGTCGGGCGGTGATCCCCCTGATGGTGGAGCGGGACTCCGGCCACGTGGTGAACATCGGCAGCGTTGCCGGCCACCAGGTCTACCAGAAGGGCGCCGTGTACAATGCGTCCAAATTCGCGGTCAAGGCATTGAACGAAGGGATGGCGCTCGACCTTCTGGGGACCAACGTCAGAGTCAGCAGCATCGATCCCGGCCTGGTGGAAACCGAGTTCTCCGAAGTCCGCTTTCATGGGGACACGGAGAGGGCCACGACCGTCTATCAGGGATACCAGCCCCTCGCGGCCGAGGACATCGCCGAGATCATCACTTTCGTCGCGAGCCGTCCGGAGCACGTGAACATCCTGGACCTCATTGTCCTCCCCACGGCTCAGCGGAGTGCCCACATGGTCCACAAGGAATCACCACCGGAGTGAACGTCCCAGCTCCGACGCAGATCGATGACCGGTCCCGTTCCGGGCCCTGAGGGAGCCCAACCGGGATCCGAAATGTGCCCGGTTACTTCGTCGGACGCATGGGAGGCAGAACGGACCTTCTTGAAGAAACGGGACGCCTCACCTTACCTCATCGTCTTCTCGCTGTGGCTACTGGTATTCTCCGCCAGTAGCCAGATCATGATCATATCCCCCATCCTCCCCCAGATCGGGGAGCAACTAGACATCGCCGACACGCTCCTGGGCACGCTGGTGACGGCCTACTCACTCATGGTGGGCCTCTTCGCCGTCATCTCGGGCCCTATCTCCGATCGCATCGGGCGGCGCCGTATCCTGCTCATGGGGACGGGGATCATGGTGGTCTCTCTGGTCTGTCACTATCTGGTGGTGGACTATCTCTCGTTCCTGGCTGTGCGGGTGTTCTCAGGTGCGGCTGGGGGAATCCTCAGTGGAGCCGCCGTCTCCTACATCGGTGATTGTTTTCCCTACAACAAGCGGGGGTGGGCGGTGGGGTGGGTCATGAGCGGCTCTGCTTTCGGCCAGATCTTCGGAATCCCCCTGGGTGTGGTCCTGGCCGGACACTTTGGGTTTCGGGCCCCCTTCTATCTCTTCGCCATCACGATGGCACTGACCTACATCCTCATCTGGTTGCGGCTCCCCCAACCGCCCATAGGCAAGCGGGAGGGTCGTCTCACCCTCAAGGGGGCCGTCAGGGACTACTGGGCCATGCTGATGCGGAGGGAAATCGCATCGGCTGCCGTCGCGTTCTTCCTCGTGTTCCTCGGGTGGAGCATGTACGTGGTCTATCTCCCAACCTGGTTGGAGCGAAGCCTGGACTTCTCCCCCAACCAGGTGGCCACCCTCTTCCTGGTTGGCGGGATCGCCAACGTGATCTCGGGACCGCAGGCGGGGAAGCTCTCCGACCGCATCGGGCGGAAGCTCATCGTGCTCCTCTCGTGTGTCGGACTCTTCATCGTGATGCTGGGAACGACGCTGGTCATTCGGAGCTTCTGGATCGCCTACCCTGTCTTCTTCGCCACCATGGTCCTCATCGCCATGCGGGTGAGTCCGTTCTCGGCTCTCCTGACCGCTCTCGTCCCGGACCACAACCGGGGCTCCCTCATGAGCCTCACCGTGGCCCTGGGCCAGGTTGGGTTCGGTCTCGGGGGGGCCCTGGCCGGCCCCTTCTACTCCCACATGGGTTATGGAAGCAACACCGCCATGGGAGCCGTATCCGTTCTGGGAATGGGACTCATAGTCTGGTTCCTGGTCCCGGAGCCACGAAGGGACGCCCCCGTGCATGCCTGAGTCCATCCGCCGATCCGCCCGGCTCTGGCCTCAAGACCCGTGCTCCTCCCTCGGAGAATCGTTACCATGGAGAGAGGGCCGTGGGGTATGTGCCCTGACTCTTCACCCGTTACAGCCGCCGACACCATGACCGCAGGCGAAGGCAAGAAGGCCCAGATTCTCCTGGTGGAGGACAATCTCTCCGATGCGATCCTCATCCGATCCCTGCTGGAAGAGGATGAGAATGTCCGGGTCACGTTGGCTCAGGACGGAATCCGGGGCTGCCAGCTGGTGGAGAACCAGCGCTGGGACCTGGTCCTGACGGACATTAATCTCCCGGGCCGGGACGGCATCGAGATCATCCAGGAGTGCAAGAAGCATCAACCCGACACACCCATCCTCGCCACCTCAGCCTATGGTGAAGCCTCCTACCTGGACGGCGCGTTCAGAGCGGGCGCGAATGAGATTCTCAGAAAGCCCATCGATCGGGATGAGCTCCTGGTAATCGTCAAGGACCTGCTGGCCTTGAAGGCCAGGGTCGATGCCCGCCCCAAGAGCATCCTGGCTGTGGGCGCCCTGCCCGGGGACGTTGAAGCGGGGTGCGGAGGGATTCTCCTGAAGCATGCAGCTTCCGGCGACGAAGTTCGGATACTCGTCATGGCAGCGGGAGCCATGGGGAGCGAAGCGGAGAATCGGGGGACCGCGGCCCACCGAGCGGCTCAGGTCATCGGGGCCGAGCTGATCTTCCCCCATGAGGGCGCACCGGAGATAGCCGATCTGGATTTCATGGTTATCCGCATTCAGGACGTGATCCACGAATGGCAGCCGGAGATCATCTTCGCCCCGTCGGCCCAGGATGTGAGGGACAGTCGCACCAACACCTACCAGGCAGTTCAGATCTCGGGGTCCAAGGTCCCCGGCTTCTACTGTTATCAAGCCGCCACCACCACTCTGGACTTTCGACCCGGAGTTTTCGAGGACATCTCCGAGTACCTGGACCAGAAGATGGCCGCCCTCTCCCACTACGAAGCACAAGTCCGGGGGCGCCCTCACCTCCACCCCGGCCTCGCTCGGGCGTCCGCCCGGTACTGGGGGAGGTTCCTGGGGTACGGAGAGGTTGAGCCGCTGGAGGTCATCCGCCACAGCATCTGACGGGAATCTTCACCCCCCACGGCACCATCCGTTAGAATACCCGAGGACATCTCCTCGAGACATCTTCCACCAGGAGTGGGTTTTGGCCAAACGTGCACACCTGGAATTCGAACGAGACCTGATCGAGCTTCAGCAGCAGATCGAAGGCCTCATGGAAACTGCGGACGACAAGGGCATCGACGTAACCGACGAGGTCCGCGTCCTTCGGCGGAAGCTGGAGGTTCTCAGGGAGGAGACCTTCCGGAACCTCTCGCCCATCGAACAGGTCCAGGTCGCACGGCATCCGAAGCGCCCGTACACCCTGGACTACGTCCAACGGATCTTCACCGACTGGATCGAGTTGTCCGGAGACCGATGCTTTCGGGACGACGGGGCCATCGTGGGTGGGTGGGCGAGCTTGAACGGCAAATCCATCATGGTCATCGGCCACCAGAAGGGCCGGGACATGAAGGAGAACCTGC
>JASFRP010000491.1:0-3849 GCA_050114895.1 Gemmatimonadota bacterium | reverse complement strand
GCCCCCGCGCCCATCACCTCCCGGAGCTTGGCGGTGTCCACGTACTGCTGGAACTTCTTGAGCTTTCCGTCCCCCAGCGTCCATACGTGACAGACCTGTGCGTCCAGGGGTTTCCCGGTGGCTTTGTACGTGCCCGTGTAGCGGGCCTCCACCGTGACCACGTCGCCGGCGTTGTGATACGTCTGGGGATGTACGGTGAACGCGTCCCACTCTTCGCCCAGCTTCACGAAGAGGTTGTTGAGGACCGCTTCGGGCCCGACCCAGGGTTCACCACTGGGCATGTAGGGGTTCCCCTCGGCCTCGTGCCATCGAATTTCAGGATCCATGGCTCCGAGGACCGCGGGCACGTCACCGCGCCCGAAGGCTTCGTACACACCAGACAAAAACTCCACCGCGCTCATAAACTACCTCCTTGGGAAAGCGGTGAGCTCCCAAACCATCTCTGCTGTTGGGGATCCCTCAATTAGTCCCAGGATGAGTTGAAAGTCAACATATATTCTTTCGAGAAATGTTTCTGACTTCGAGGGAGCTCGACGGGGTGGGGGCGCCGCCGGCAGTGCGTTGCAGGATCGAGTCCCGACCATTCCATTTCCTTCAGTTTTCATCCTGCATCCTGCGATCCCGGAAACGGCCAGGTCGTGGGCTCGGAGAGGTCGGGACATGTCGAAATCGCCATCCCTCCAACGGATGATCCAGGAGCTCTGCAGGCCCGGGGCCTTCCCCGAGCCGGTGGGCGAAGTCCGGGTGGAACAGACCCACATCTCCGTCGTGTTTCTCACCGGAAGCCATGCCTACAAGATCAAGAAGGGGCTGGACCTGGGTTTCCTGGACTTCACCACGCTGGAAAAACGAAAGCACTTCTGCCTGGAGGAGGTGGCCCTGAACCGGCCCCGGGCCCCGGGGGTCTACCTGGGGGTGGTGCCGGTGACGGAAACCGAGGAGGGACTGGTCTTCGGAGGGTCCGGCGAGCCCCTGGAATATGCCGTCAGGATGAGGCAACTCCCGTCGGAGAACACACTCCGGAGCTGGCTCTCCCGGGGAGAGCTGGCTCCCGGAATGCTGGAGCGCGTGGCAGCCCGCATAGCGGACCTGCACGGAAAGGCGGATCGGCCTCCGGAGATGGCCCGGTTCGGAGCCTTCCAGGTGGTGGCCTTCAACGCCCGGGAGAACTTCAGCCAGTCCGAGCCCCAGGTGGGGGTCACGGTGACGCCCGAAGTCTTCGAACGGTTCCGGACCCTGACGGAGGATCGGCTCCAGGAGCTGGAGCCCCTCATGGAAGAAAGATCGGACCGGGGTATGACACGGGACACCCACGGAGATCTCCACCTGGACCACGTCTACGTGTTTCCTGAAGAGAGCCCGTCCGGGGACATCCTCGTCGTGGACTGCATCGAGTTCAACGAGCGCTTCCGCTTTGCCGACCCCATGGCCGACATCGCCTTCCTGGCCATGGATCTGATCTACCAGGGGAGGGAAGACCTGAAAGAGGTCCTCATGGAGGCCTACTTCGACGCCTCCGGGGATGAGGAGGGACGGGCCCTGTTGCCTTTCTATGTGGCCTATCGGGCCGCGGTCCGCGGGAAGGTGGAAGGATTTGCGGCCCTCCAGGAGGACCAGCCTGAGGAGGACCGGGCCCATGCGGAGGGCCGCTCCCGAGCCCACTGGATGGTGGGTCTGGGGGCCCTGGAACTTCCCGGGAAACGCCCCTGCGCCATTCTCGTCTCCGGGCTGCCAGGAACCGGGAAGACCACCCTTGGCCACCGCCTGGAGGAGGAGGGAGTGGGGGAGGTTCTCTCTTCGGACGAGGTCCGGAAGAGGCTGTCGGGGCTGGACCCTCACGTTTCAGCCAGGGCGGACTTCGAGCAAGGCCTGTATACCCCGGAGAGGACCGAAGAGACCTACGCCGTCTGCTTGCGAGAGACTCGTCAGCGAGTCCTCCAAGGGGAGCGGGTCATGGTGGACGCCACCTTCCGGAAGGAGCAACACCGCCGCATGTTCGTCGACACCCTGGTCTCCCTGGGCGTGCCGGTGGTCCTCCTCCAGACCCGTGCCGATCCGGTGCTGGTTCGGAAATGGATGGCTTCCCGGAGAGAGGACGCGTCGGACGCATACTGGGAAGTCCACCAACGCATGGCCGAGGAATGGGAGGACTTCGGAGACGAGACCCGGCACCTCGTCGTCCCGTGCGACATGGGTCTGTCCCCGGAGGCCTCGGTGGCTCAGGCCCTGGAGGGATTGAGATGCCGGGGACTCCAGGGGGAGGAGCGATAGGAAGGGCGTCCTTGGTTGATCCGTTCCCGAGCCCTTTGCCTCATTCTCCCGTCGTCGATCGTTCATGAGTAACGATGGTTGGCGAACAGGCGGCGGGCCGGATCCCTCCGTAGCACCGCGGCCCGGGTGAACACGAGACGAAGGCGAGACCGATGAAACGAGACCGAGGTGGCCCAGCGCACTCCCGCGATCCTCTTATGGTCCTCCTTGGTGGACTTCTCCTGACCTGGGCGACCGTCGCCTGCGGCGATGGACTCACCGGGCAGGGCGACAACCCGTTCACCCTCCTTCTGACCTCCGAAGTGACTCACCAGAATGTGAGGTATTCCTGCACGGCGAGCGGGGGCCTCGACGCCGAGGAGCCGTTCCCGTCCAGTTGGCAGGGGCCGGTGGACCTGCTCGTGGTCCGAAAGGCCGTGGACGATGGCCAGACACTGTCGGAGGACACTCTTCTCACCGGAGTCCAGCTCTCCGTGGACATCGAGAGTGACGGGGACGTGACCCTCGACATCCCCGCCGAGCTGGGAGGGCCACTATCAGGAAACGTCCAGGAATACTGGGTGGACCAGGTGGTGGCCGCCGGCCCCTGGGCCTGTCCGGCGGGCGTGCCCCTGGGTGATCGGGCTCAGGTGAACCCTCCCGTGGAGAATGCCGCGTGGGGGCTCCTGGGGAGGTGGTCCCTGTACCGGACGAAATCCGACGGCCGATAGCCGTTCCCGAACCTTCCGAGCGTTCGCTCCCCTGACGGCGCACCCCTACATTGCCGTTCTTTCGTTTCCCGAACGGAGGTTCTCGCCCATGACCCGGCCCACCTTCCTGATCCTCCTGCCCGTGATCGGGGGGATCGCAGGGACCCTTCAGGCCCACTTCATGGGCGTGATGGATAGCAAACTGGGAACCGTGGAAGGCATGTTCATCACCTACGGTGGTGGTGGCCTGCTCATCGGCCTCGCCATGCTCTCGCTCAGGGGTGGGGCTCTCGGGGAGTGGCAGACGGTTCCCTGGTATGTTCTCTCCGCCGGAGTCCTGGGACTGGTGGTGGTGGGCATAATTGGCTTCACGGCACCCCGGATCGGACTCGTTCCGGTCCTCACGCTCTTTGTGGCTTCCCAGTTCTTCGTGGGAGCGGGCCTGGACCATTTCGGCCTTCTCGGAGCGGAGGTCCGTCCCCTGGACCTCTCGAGGGCTTCCGGCCTCGGCGTGATCCTGTTCGGGGTCTGGCTCGTGCTCCGATGAGACGACGGAGGCGATGTGCACGGCCACACCTGCGGTGGAGCGTTCCTGCACTCGACGATGCTCCGTGGCCATGACCGATAGAGAACGGTTCCGGCGCCTCATGCGCGGCGAGGAGGTGGACCGGCCGCCGCTGCTGGAGGAGGGGGTTCGGGAGGAGGTGCTGGACCTCTGGCGCAAGCAGGGGATGCCGGCCGGCAAGACGCACCTGGAGGTGTTCGGCCTCACGCCCCACGAGAACGTCGGTCCCGATCTCAAGTACGCATCCGGCTACTTCGACCGCATCTTCGATCTCTCCCCCAGGCAATACCGGAAGGCGTTCGACATTTCGCCTCGGCGTTTTCC
>JASFRP010000490.1:0-3852 GCA_050114895.1 Gemmatimonadota bacterium | reverse complement strand
TGTGGTGACCCACAACTCTCTGGCTTCGGACGAGCTCCAGCACACTGGCACCTGGACGTGGTGGGATGACTCGGACCACGGCCGCTGGAGGTATGATCTCCAGGAGGCGAGCAACTCCGGGTATCTGCGGGCTCGGTGGTTTGCCCGTGACACCCAGGAGCGGTTGAAGAACGTGCTGGGCGAACAGGAGGCCATGACCAGTCCCTTGATGGCCCAGGTCATGACCGTTGAGGGGTGGTCGGACCTCCTGAACGCCGAGAGCTTCTGTGAGGCCCCGGCGGAGGCCAGTGGGCCGGCGGTGTCCGACGATGAGCTCATGGCCATCGCCCGGACGGAGCTGACGAACGCCATGGGCGTGGCCCAGGCCGCAGGAGCGACGGACTACTACAACTGGGCCCTGTCGGGGCGAGCCCGGGCGAACCTCTGGCTGGGGGACTATTCCGCCGCCCTGGCCGACGCCCAGGCGATCCCGGACGACTTCATCTACTACGCCAAGTACTCCATCAACGGATCCAACAACTGGATGGTCACGGTCTCCACCTACGGGGAGAACAACGCCGGCTCCGTCCGGGAGAAATGGTGGCCCCAGGTGGACACGGTGGCGGAGATGCTTCGGGATCCCTACACCGACGAGCTGGACCCGCGAGTGCCCATCCACTACAACCCCGGAGACAAGGGCGTGGACGGGATCACCGACTTCTACTCCCAGTGGAAGTACCAGGACCGGGGCTCGGACATCCCCTACACGCACAAGGGAGAGATGAAGCTCATCGAGGCGGAGGTCTACTGGCGGGACAACGACCTGACCAACGCCATGGCGGCGTTGAACTGGCTCCGGACCCGGGCCGGACTCACCGCCCATCCCACGGACCCCATGCCCAGCGCGGACAAAGTGTTCGAGTACTTCATGCACGAGATGTTCGCCGAGCTCTTTGTGGAGGGGCGAAGGTTCGGCTACCTGGACCGCCTGGGACAGGTAGAGGAGATCTTCGGGGCCATGAACGATCCATCGCGGCCGCTGCCCAGGCCCACCAAGTGGACCCTGACTTCCAGTGAGGCCCGCTACAACCCGGAGATCGAGGACAATCCGTCAGTCCGATGCCTGCCCATGAGTGGCTCCGGTTGATATTGTCGAGTCCTTGACCTGATCACCCTGACACGGGGTGGGTGGGAACCTTCCCACCCACCCCGTCTTTCTTTTTGGTGGAATTCGATCCAGATTCGCCCCACGTCCACGACTACCCATCTCCCCGCAGAGCGATTCGACCATCGGATTCGGACCTCCCTGGAGCTGTCCCATGAGCCGAGCTGTTCGCGCTATCCGTCCTGTTCCCCATCGTCTCCTCACCCTCTTTTCAGTGCCCCTTCTCACGGCCGTTCCAGCACGAGCCGATGCCCAGGTCACCGCAACGGATTACGCCCGGGCGGAACGCTTCCTGGGGTGGAACGCCCGAAACCTGGTCTCGGGGGACGAGGTCAGTCCCCGCTGGATGGAGGGAGACCTTTTCTGGTACCGAAACCACCTCAGAGACGGCTTCGAGTTCATCCTGGTGGACCCGGCCCGAGGGACCCGGGCTCCCGCCTTCGACCATGACCGCCTGGCCGCGGCCCTTTCCGTGGCAGCGGACACCTCCTACGTGGGCCGCCAGCTCCCCTTCCAGGAGATGGAGCTGGTGTCGGGGGGAGACGAGGTCCAGTTCTACCTGTCCGACTCCCTTCGGTGGCGCTGCGACATCCGGACGTACCGCTGCACGGGTCCCGACACGGTCCCCAAGCCTCCGGTAACGGAGACGGTCTCTCCCGATAGCCAGTGGGTGGCGTTCGAGCTGGACGAGAACCTGTGGGTGAGGGCGCTGGGCAGCGGGGAGGAGATCCAGCTCACCACCGACGGAGAGCCGAACTACGGGTATGCGGTGCAGCCGGAGGGATGCTGCTCGGTGGTGACCAATGCCAGGCAGAAGCGGGAGCAGCCCCCGGTCCTCTCATGGTCCGGAGATTCCAGGCGTATCGCCACCCATCGCTTCGACGAGCGGGGAGTCCGCGAGATGGCCCTCCTGGAGACCAACGTGAAGGGGCCCGTCCTCCACACCTATCACAACGCCCTTCCCGGGGACTCGGTGATCCCCACCTACCAGATGCACGTCTTCGACGTGGAGACCCGCAGCGGGGTGGCGGCGGACCGACCACCCCAGGAGATGGTGAACACCTCCTGCTGTGGGCTCCTGGCCTATCGCCCCCCCCAGGAGCTGGTATGGAAGGACGCCCGCTGGGGGGAGGGGAGCGACGAGTTCTTCTATACGTACGGGCACCGGAGCTTCGACACCCTGAGGCTGGTGGCCATGGATGCACGGAGCGGGGTCACCCGGACGGTCATCACCGAGAATAGCCCCACCTTCGTGGAAATGAACGCCCTCTCCGGCGGGATCCCGAACTGGCGGGTGGTGAACGGAAATCGGGAGGTGATCTGGTTCAGCGAGAGGGACGGGTGGGGGCACCTCTACCGGTACGACGCTGCCACCGGGGAGCTACTGAGCCGCATCACGGAGGGCCCCTGGATGGTGATGGATCTCCTGGAGGTGGACGAAGAGGCGGGATGGGTCTACTTCACCGCGGTGGGCCGGGAGGAGGGGCGGGATCCCTATTATCGGCACCTCTATCGGGTGCGGTGGGATGGTTCCGGGCTCCAGCTCCTGACGCCGGAGGACGCGGACCACGCCGTCACCTTCGCTCCCTCCGGGCGCTTCCTTGTGGACACGTACTCCACTCCCACCAGCGAGCCCGTTTCCGTCCTCCGACGGGCTGACGGCACCCGGATCGTGACGCTGGAAGAGGCCGACTTCTCCGAGCTCCTGAACGCCGGCTGGAGCTGGCCCATGCCCTTCAGGGCGAAGGCCAGGGACGGTATCACCGACCTCTACGGATACCTGTACTTCCCGTCGGATTTCGACTCCACGGCCACCTACCCGGTGGTGGACTACATCTATCCCGGTCCACAGATCGGACCCATCGGCTTCCGCCAGGGGACGGCGAACACCCGGGGCAACGCCAGAGCCCTGGCGGAGCTGGGGTTCATCGTCTTCAGCATCGACGCCCTGGGGACTCCCCTTCGGGCCAAAGCCTTCCATGACGCCTACTACGGGAAC
Organism: Gemmatimonadota bacterium; assembly: GCA_050114895.1. Taxonomy (GTDB): domain Bacteria; phylum Gemmatimonadota; class Gemmatimonadetes; order Longimicrobiales; family Gaopeijiaceae; genus JASFRP01. The sequence goes on along the minus strand of JASFRP010000490.1, from coordinate 709 downwards.
ATGGGAGACAACGGCATCGCCGATCACGTGGCGGCCCTCCGGCAACTGGCGGCCCGGTATCCCCAGATCGACCTGGACCGGGTGGGAATCTTCGGACACTCGGGGGGCGGGTTCAGCTCCACCGATGCCATCCTTCGCTTCCCGGACTTCTTCAAGGTGGCCGTCTCCTCGGCGGGGAATCACGACAACCGGAGCTACGACTATACGTGGGGGGAGAAGTACCAGGGGCTCCTGACCCGGAAGGCCGACGGGACCGACACCTTCGACTCTCAGGCCAACCAGAACGTCGCCGGGGAGCTGAAGGGAAAGCTCCTCCTCATGTACGGGACGCTGGACGACAACGTCCATCCCAACGCCACCCTCCTGGTCATCGACGAGCTCATCAGGCAGAACAAGGACTTCGACCTCATCGTGGTTCCCAACCGGAACCATGGCTATGCCAGCGAACCCTACGTGATTCGCCGGACGTGGGACTACTTCGTACGGCACCTCCTGGGCCTCGAGCCCCCGAGGGAGTACGAGATCGTCCGGCCCCAGGGATAGGAGATCCACCATGTATCGGCATCCTTCGCTTTCCGGGGGTGTGAGAGCGCTCCTCTCCGCCGCCACCCTGATTCTCCTGGGCTTCGGCCACGCCCCGGGCCAGGAGGTCATGGACGAGACCACCTACGCCCGGGCGGAGCGCCTGCTGGCCTGGCACCTGGACCCC